>CAYQFD010000078.1:0-6565 GCA_964416795.1 uncultured Ruminococcus sp.
AATATGATTTTACACCACCGGTAATATCTTTTAAATCCTTTTCAGGTAATTCAGAATTTTCCCTAATGGTATTATTTATCTCATCAATAGAAACTGTCAGGTTATTCTCTGCCAGAAAATTTTGCAGGCTTTCCACTGAATCAACTTTTCTTAACCCCTCTATGAACTTCTCGTTGTCAAATAACTTTTTTAATTCTTCTTTGTTCACATCAAGCACCTCCGTAAATATATACACATCATAAAGTGCTTGTGTTACAAATCTTTTGAAATTTTATATTTTGGTATTTCAGGCATTTTCGCTGCTGCTGCATAATACAGTTCCTCTTCAGAAAGCTCTTCTGACAAATACTTTGAATATTTATCAAGTAACAGAGTAAGCTTATCCTTCTGCTGTATGAACTTTTGACTTTTAGATACTGTGTATATAAGCTTTTCAACATTTGCATAACTTTTCATAGTTTCAACCATATGCAAACCTCCATTCTAAATCTATATACACACAAGCAATTAAAGTGTTACAGTTTTTTTCTGAATTATTTTAAACAATTTGTCTGTGAGCGAGTTCATAGAATAAACCTTTCTGTTCCATCAATTCATCATAGGTTCCCTGCTCGACAACTTGCCCTTTATCAAGAACGATTATACGATCACAATCCATAATAGTACTCAACCTATGTGCAATAACAAGTCTTGTGGCATTTAATTTATCCAAACTTTCACATACCATAGCCTGTGTTATATTATCCAAGGCACTTGTTGCTTCATCAAAGAAAAGAACCTTTGGTTTGCCTACAATAGCTCTTGCGATAAGTATTCGCTGCTGTTGACCGCCTGATATAGTACCGCAGTCCTCGCTAAGTACAGTATGTAATCCCATAGGCATCTCTGCAATATCATCAGCAAGACCGACATCCTCAATAGTCTGATGCACATCATCTAAAGTTGCGTTTGGTGCTGTAATTGTGATATTCTCGTATATGCTTCCTGAAATCAACTTACCGTCCTGCAGAACCACACCGAATTTTTTCCTCAACTCTCTTTTATCAAGACTTTCAATATCCCTACCGTCATAGTAGATTTTTCCGGAGGTTGGTTTTTCAAAACCAAGAAGCAGTTTTAAGAGAGTAGACTTTCCGCAACCTGACGAACCGACCAACCCGACATATTCTCCGGGGTTTATATGTATATTTATTCCATTAAGGACATTACCCAACGATTCATCATAAGCAAAGCTTACATTACTTATATCAATTTCGCCGCCAAGTTCTCCTGGCAGTTCTTTTGAATCGTCAAGTTCAGGCTCAGTTTCCATTATCGGCTTTATTCTTTCATAAGCAGGCTTAATTTGGTTAACACTTATAGCCGACTCTGCAAGTGACATAACAGCGGATGAAAAAGAACCAAAGGCTGTATTAAATGCCAAAAATGCACCCAATGATAACCCTACATTTCCTTTAATTAATAGCGAGTACAGAACAATAGAAAACATACTTTCTATTATCATCGAAACAACACCAATAAAAAGCTCTATTCTATCTGATTTGATACCTTTTTCTCTTAGCTTAACATACGGCTTCAAATATTCAAGTAAAGCCCTGTCTTCAACTCCTGCAATTCTGATTTTGCTTATTCCACCAAGGAGCTGATATAAAACAGCATCAGATTTACCACCAAGCTCCATACTTTCTTTTTCATACTTAATTGTTTTTAATGTCATTAGAACCGAAAATGTAATGTATGCAGCAATCATAATAACACTTACAATAGTAAGAAATGGTGAATAGCTTATCATCTTACTGATGTACACTATCGCAAAAACCAAGGTTAGAGCAGATGATAATATCATATTCAGGATATTATTTATTAAATCACCTACACCAAAAACTCTGCCTGCTAAATCACCGCTGTCATACTTCCGAAAAAAACTTTCCGGCAGGTTGAATAATCTGTCATATGTTGCACTTTGCACATTATAAGTTATTCTACTTGTTATTCTGTAGCTTGAAAGGTTTTTGACTATGGAGAATGCTACATTACCTATCATAAAGGCGAATATAACCAAACACATTTGTATGAGTGCGTTTGAAGCGCCCACCGGTATGTATGTGTCATATAGCTGCTGATTAAGTGTAGGAATAAGAAGGCCAATCAGCGAACCTAATAAGGTCATAACAAGTAGTCTTATAATATCTCTTTTGTTTATACTTTCAAAACCAAACTTGAGTAAATCAATCATCGATAGTTTTTTACTATCAAATGGTCTGTAGCACATATACCCTCGAAAACCCATTTTTTGTGCGTTTTCAAATGTAACGATATCCTTTTTTTCCGTAGCAGGATCGTACATCATATAACCGGATTTAGTTGGAATACATGCAAATAGATTTTCCTCATCTGCCGAATACACGAGTATGGGACCGAGATCCTTTTTAAACCAATTCTCTTCTAATACGATTTTTCGGGATATAAAATGAGATATCCTTGAAATGTTCTCTATTGTTATATCGTTGCCACAGCTTTCTTTAATTTTATCATAGCTTACTATATTTATTTTACTTTTGCGACACAAAAAACTGACAGCATCATATGTTATGTTGTTCTTTGTCTTTTCCTCTACCTTTTTGGGAATGGCATTGAAAAGATTATATATTAAACCCAACCCAGTCTCATATGTATGCTTTTGTTCCTGTCCCGTTTTATGTATGAAACCATCTTCTTTTAAAATTTGAAAACGATACCACTCAACAAGCCCTTCTTCAAATCCTTCCATTTCGTAATTTTTTAGATTGATTTTCTTTGCAAACGCAGCTTTGTATGAATCAATACCTTCAACTGCCCTTTCACTGATTGTTGTTTCATCAATCGCAACAATTGCAAAACGCCATGTTTTATTTTCAAAATCAGTATGGCACAATGATGGTATCTGTTCTCCTTGCCCGGCTTCATAAACAAACAACCTTCGACCAATAGACTCATCTTGTTCTATAGGAACTATATATACGAGTGCATCACCGGATATAATTTCGTAAATACTGTTTTTTTCGGTAGTAAGCTTAATTTCTCCACCTTTAATTTTTAAACTCTTTTCCATAATATCACCACCACTCATATATTCTTAATCAAGGTCTGATATGTACCTTCAACATTAGCAAGCTCTTCGTGTGAACCATGCTGAATTATTTTTCCGCGTTTCATAACGATAATTTGATCGCAATCACGAATAGCACTAAGTCTATGAGCAACAATAATGCAGGTGCAACCTCTGCGCTTGATGTTATCTAATATTTTCTTTTCGATTACGGGATCCAGTGCACTTGTTGCTTCATCCATAACAAGAATGGATGGATTTGTAACCAATGCTCTTGCAATTTCAAGTCTTTGACGCTGACCACCGGATAAATTAGTTGCTCCTTCGGTCAGGTTAAAATCGTAAGCACCGGGCTTTTGTGTAATTACGTCGTGAATACATGCATCCTTAGCAGCTCTAATCATATCAGTTTCCAATATTCCGTTGTTCCACATTGTTATATTATCTCGCACTGTACCGGAAAATAGAGTTATGTTTTGACTTACAGTAGAAACACTTGCGCTCATAACTTCTTTAGGTATTTCATTTATGCTTACACCATCAAATTTAATTTCTCCCGACCAAGGCTCATATAAACCACTTACTATTTTAGCAACTGTTGATTTTCCACAGCCGGAAGGACCAACAAAAGCAATGGAGCTTCCAGGGGTAAGATTAAAATTAAAGTTTTCAACCAATGGTGCTTCAAGCCTGCTATACCCAAAAGCAATATCATTAAAGTCTATTTTACCTGACAATTTAGACTTAAATCTGGTCAGTTTACCTTTTTCCTCAAATTTTGCATCTTCCTTATATGTTACAATATCGTTTACTCTGTTCATATCTGCTTTAAGCGTTTGAATTTCCTGAACAAAGCCTACTAAACTATTGACCGGCTCTGTAAAGGATGATAGAAGAGAATTGAAAGCAACAAGCATACCAATCGTCATCACGCCATCAATTACATAAAGACCACCTACCATCAATACTAAAACAGTCGAAATCAATGATGCAATTTGTGGAACTACATTTAGAATCTGTTGAAATCTACTTAACTTTTGCTCAAGGCTTGTTGTCTTGGCATAGTAACCCAATATTCTGCTTACATAATCATTTTCTGTTCCTGATGCCTTGAGGGTAGATGTAATATTAATTCCGGCACTAACTGCACCGGCTAATTTACCTGAATCCTGTTGCATTTTCATTGATGCGTTGGATAGATATTCAGAACTTATTTTTACAATCACAATATTTATGACAATACTAATAATACCAATCAAGGTAAGAGTAGGACTGTATATCAGCAACAAAATTAAATAGAAAATTGCGACAAATATATTTAATACTGTTTCTGCCAATTCACCTGCAAGAAAAACATTCACATTATTATTATTATCAACTCGTCCGGCTAAATCTCCGGTATATCTTTGGTCAAAAAAACCAATAGGCAACCTGAATAGATGTGACACAAACTTATGAAGCGACAGCAGAGTCATTTTGTTTTGAAGTTTTTGCAAAATTAATCCGCGATAATATTGTAGTCCTGCCTGTAGAACAACTAAAAATATAACACACCAAATAACGGCAGAGAACCAATCTGTATTGCCACCTACAATAACATCATCTAATAAAACCTGTGATGTTACTGGTAAAATTAAGCCAGGGAAAACCAATAAAACACCAATAAACAATAGCTTCGCAAGAACATTATATTGTCCTTGCAATCTTTCATTGACAAATGAAAAAATATTGCTCTGTTTTTTTTGTTTCTCAAACTTATCGGTTAGGGCAAAAGTAAGAACAATGCCTGTGAAACCGTCATCAAGTTCTTCAATTGTTAATTTACGCCTTCCCACTGCAGGATCATTTAAATAAGCATGACCATTTTTTATTCCCTCAAACACAACAAAGTGGTTAAAATTCCAGTGGATAATACAAGGAGTTTCAACCTCTAACAAGCTATTTAATTCTTTCCTGTAGCCGTGACACTCTAATCCGAATTTTTTTGCAGCACGCATCATATTTCCTGCGTTGCATCCGTCACGAGACACACCGGTTTCTATTCTCATTTGTTCCAACGGTAAGTGTTTCCCAAAATATGCAAATATCATAGAGAGAGAAGCTGCACCACACTCGGTTGCTTCCATTTGGAAAACTGTTGGAGTCTTTTTATATGTTCTTTTCATACTTTGCCTCCTGTGTTATTCCAAACCCGGAATCAATTTAGTTATTGGTGCCTGTTCATCCATTATTACCTTTACGTTCACAACACTTCCTTTATTTACTGATAAAGAATGCCCCTTATCCGATGACCAGAAATATCCATTGGCAGAGTTACTGTCTTTTTCGATTTTACATGTGACAGCCGCCACCGGCTGTGCCATCATATTTAAGTATTCAATAACATTTTCATTATTACCGACTACTCGTTTTATGGCTTCTTCGGATGATGCTATAGTGTCAACTTGCACTATTGTTCCTTTCATATGTCCATACTTTTGATTATCGAATGCAGGTAAATTAATCACAACATCCATATTTGTTTTAATATTGGGAAGCTGTTCAATTCCAACATAAAAGACAACAAATCCATCATTATTCGAAATTGGAGAAATGCCAAACATTTCATCTGTATAATTTACCGAACAGCCTTTTTCAATCAATAGCTTTGTTATTGTGCAACTTTCGTTTGCAACCACTTTATGAAGCTCTTGATTACTATCAACTATTGTAGCAAGAACTTCATCAGAATTAACTTTTTCGCCTTCGGATACAAAAATATCCTCAACCGTACCGGACACTTCTGAATAAATAGAATTTGTGTATATGCCGTTTGAAATCACTCCTTGTGCTTCTAATGTAGTTGGCATGCTTCCACAAAACGCCCATACTCCAAAACATACAATAATTATTGCAATTCCAATCAACACAGTCCATGACATTGGTGATGTTACAACAATTGATTTATCTAATTGCTCAGGTGATGATAATTTTTCTATTGCAGATTTTCTGAATAACTGTGCCATTTTAAATCTCTCCATTCCATCCATTTTTTAATAAAATTTCATTTATCTTTTTTAATGCTCTTGATAATGTTACTCGCACATTAACAGCAGACATATTCATTATTTTTGAAATTTCATCCGACTGTTTCTCTCCAAAATATTTAAGAATAACAACAAGTTGATACTTCTCAGGCAGAGCGGAAATGGCATCTGCCAATATGTTTCTGTAGTCTTCAAGTAATATCGCTTTGGAAATATAATCATCGTCAGTTTGAAGATACTTTTCATCAAGTTGTTCATCAAGCGGAACTGATATTTTTCTATCACGGTAGTAGTTTTTTAATCTGTTATTCACAATCACATATAACCAAGTAGAAAGCGAACTTTTTTCAGGATCGTAATTGCTAAAGTTTTTATAACAGGCACAAAAAACATCTCCAGCTAAGTCCTGAGCGTCTTCTGTATGGTTTATTTTTTTATATATGTACCAATA
>CAYQFD010000079.1:0-6439 GCA_964416795.1 uncultured Ruminococcus sp.
ATAGCGCCTGCCTGACCTGTAACACCGCCGCCTGCAACACGGCAAACAATATCGAACTTGTCGAGTGTGCCTGTGAGGTTGAGGGGCTGACGAACGATAAGCTTTAAGGTTTCAAGGCCGAAATAATCATCGATTTCTCTGTCATTAATGATTATTTTACCTGTACCGTTGTAAACGCGAACACGGGCAACAGAGCTCTTTCTTCTGCCTGTTCCGTAGAAATAAGGCTTTTCATTAAACATAACTTCTGTCTCCCTTCTTAAAATTCATAAACTTCGGGCTTCTGAGCTACCTGCTTGTAGTCAGCGCCGCTGTAGATGTGAAGTCTTGTAAGTGCTTTTCTGCCGATTGTAGTATCGGGAACCATACCCTTAACTGCAAGCTCCATAGCAAGCTCAGGACGAGTCTTCATAAGGGTTGAGTACTTAACCTCTTTAAGACCGCCGATGTAGCCTGTATGACGGCGATAGTACTTGTTTTCTAACTTCTTGCCTGTTAAAACTGCTTTATCAGCATTGATAACGATAACGTGGTCACCGCAATCAACATGGGGAGTAAACTCGGGCTTGATTTTGCCGCGAAGAATATCCGCAACCTTTGTTGCTGTACGACCTAAGGGTCTGTTAGCAGCATCAATTATATACCATTTACGCTGAATTTCAGCAGGTTTTGCCATAAATGTTGACATAATTAAAACCTCCGTAATTTTATTTTGTGCGGAAAGAAAGCATAGTTCTCCCGCAACCAGCTTGAATATCATACCACAACAAATGTTGCTTGTCAACACAATTTTTTCAAAATTTTAATTTAAACTTTCAAATCTCCGTTTTTCTCGCAAATGCTTCGTTTTTCTCTCGTTTTCTCTTTTATGATTTTTGAATTTTCTCAATTTCTTTAATGCTTATAGCCGCATTATGAGGAATAGGTTTCCATTCTACCTTTGTAAACAAAGCAATAAACGTTGAAATTTTACCAATCCAGTCAAAAATCGGAAAAGTGATACAAAACCATATCTTTTTATACCACTTAATAGGCTTAATACGTTTCCACTCTATCATATAAACATATACAGCTGTGAAAATACCCCCAAGATATCCGCTCACAACCCACGTGATTGTAAAAAGCAATAACCACATCGAAGCCGACAAACTGCTTTGAGGCTCAATAGTCACACCGAATATTTCCAAAATATTTTTGAGAAAATCAGGACCGTAATTAACGGTTATACTAAGTGCGCCCCCACAAATGAGTATCACACGCAGAATATAAACAAGCCAACGCTTAATAAGTGAACCCAACGAACGCGGGAAAACAACTGTCAGCATATCAAAGCTCATAAATCTGAGCCTTATATTGTTAAACAGCCTTTTATACCAAGGCGCATTTTTGTCCTTCTCTTCCCTGTTTGCCGCACCGCCTGTATAAAAAATATGTCCCAAGAGTTTAGGACCAGTTTCTGCTAATGCCTGTAAATGTCCCTTTGCCCAACGTATACGCTGACGCATTGCAATTTTTATATCAACAGGCTGTTCATCATAAAATTCAGCCTTGTTATTATATGAAATCTTATAACCCTGCGCTACCGCATCTGCACAAAAGGCGCGGTCTTCAGTAAGGCTTGTGTAATTCCAACCATCCTTAATAACCTCGTGCGCAAAAAGAAAGCCTGTTCCCTGAATACGCGTTGCCAAATGGAAAAACGAGCGCGCGCGGTGCTCGTTGCGGACCGTCCTCAGCCAATGTATACCGTATGAAGCGGAAATCCAGTTGTCATCAAAATTCTTTGTGTTACGGTAAGAGGTAACTATCTTCTCACCCGCATCAAAAGAATCGTTCATATTGCTTATGTAATCCCGTTTAAGAAGATTATCCGCATCAAATATAAAATAACCCTCAAAGGACTCTATACCGTAGTCCTTGCGGATACACTCAACAAGATACTGTAAAGCAAAGCCTTTTGTGCGGTGCTCATTATCAAAACGCTCATAGCATATAGCGCCGTAGTCACGCGCCACCTTTGCAGTATTATCTGTGCAGTTATCAGCCACAACAAAAATGGTTACAAGCTCGCTTGGATAGTCCTGCGCTCTGACACTTTCAACTAATTGACCGATAACAGTTTCTTCATTTCTTGCGGCTACCAGAACTGCATACTTATGTTGCTGTTTGGCTTTTGAAAACTTTCGTGTAATAAACATACCTGTGATTTTATAAATAGTTCGGTATTTATAAAGAAATGAAATAAAAGCCCATATAGAATTTACGAAATTTATAATCCAACTAATAATATTCATTAATGTCGCCTCTTTTTAACTTCCTCTTTATAAAGTGTAGCAATACATATTTGATTGTACTATATTGCACTGGTTTTTGCAATTATTTTTTTAGTGCAATTTTACTTGTATAAAATTCTTGCAAAATACACTAGAATTTATATTGTAGAGGTGATTAAATGTTTGAAATCAAAAAAAATGAAAACTCAAATAAAACTATCCGTATGCCTAACGAATTAATACAACAGTTACAAACTTTGGCAGATAAAAATGATATTTCTTTTAACCAATTAGTAGTTCAATGTTGTGAATATGCGCTAAAACACATAAATAAATTATAAAATTATATTGCTATATAAAATCGCCCGTTTACACAACGGGCGATTAATATTTTCGATATACAAAAAAGCCGTTTCATTTTCCAATGAAACGGCTTTAACGTTATATTGTTTACATTTCAGCAAGATTTGCTTTGAGGTTATCGAGTTGCTCTCTAAGTTCTTCTGGGAGTCTGTCGCCAAACTTCTTGTAGTGTTCTTCGATTTCCTCGGCTTCCTTAGTCCAAACATCCTTATCAACCTTTAAGATGGATTTGAGCGTATCCATATCCATATCCAAATCTGTAAGGTCGATATCTTCAGGCTTAGGAACATAACCGATAGCAGTTTCAGTAGCGTCTGCCTTGCCTTCACAACGGTCAATAATCCAGTTAAGAACTCTCATATTGTCGCCAAAGCCTGGCCATACAAAGTTGCCTTCGTCATCAGTACGGAACCAGTTAACATTGAAAATCTTAGGAGCCTTATCACCTAATTTTTCACCCATACTGAGCCAATGCTTGAAGTAGTCACCCATATGGTAACCGCAGAAAGGAAGCATAGCCATAGGATCGCGGCGAACAACACCTACCGCACCCGCAGCTGCAGCCGTGGTTTCAGAAGCCATAGTAGAGCCTACGAACACACCGTTAACCCAATCCTTTGATTGATATACGAGCGGTGCGCACTTAGCACGGCGGCCGCCGAAGATAATAGCAGAAATCGGAACACCTGCACCCTTGTTGAATTCATCGGAAATGCAGGGGCAGTTTTCAGCAGGAGCAGTAAATCTTGAGTTAGGATGAGCCGCACAGGTAGTTTTATCTGCTTTGTTGAACTTAGCAGGATCCCAAGGATTACCCTTCCAATCAAGTGCGTTTTCAGGAAGATTCTTATTAAGACCTTCCCACCAAACTGTATTGTCGTTAAGGTCAAGTGCTACGTTTGTGAATATTGTATTCTTCTTGGTGCTTTCAAGCGCATTGAAGTTTGAATGCTCATTAGTACCGGGAGCAACGCCGAAGAAACCGTTTTCGGGGTTAATAGCATAAAGTCTGCCGTCAGGACCTATCTTCATCCAAGAAATATCGTCGCCAACAGTCCAAATCTTATAGCCCTTCTTACGTAAATACTCAGGTGGAATAAGCATTGCAAGGTTTGTTTTACCGCAAGCGGACGGGAAAGCAGCTGCAACATACTTAACCTCGCCCTTGGGATTTTGGAGACCTAAGATAAGCATATGCTCAGCCATCCAGCCTTCCTTCCAGCCCTGATAAGAAGCGATACGGAGTGCAAAGCACTTTTTACCGAGAAGTACGTTTCCGCCGTAGCCTGAGTTTACAGAGATAATTGTGTTATCTTCAGGGAAGTGGCAGATGTAACGGTTTTCAGGATCAACATCACAACGTGAATGTAAACCTCTTACCCAGTCATTACTGTCGCCCAGAACCTCAAGAACCTTAGAGCTAACACGTGTCATAATAATCATATTAAGAACAACGTATACAGAGTCTGTAACCTCAATACCTATCTTAGCAAGAGGAGAGCCAATAGGTCCCATTGAATAAGGGATAACATACATTGTCTTGCCCTTATAGCTTCCGCGAGCGATTTTATAAAGCTTATCGTACATTTCAGCAGGTGCACACCAGTTGTTTGTAGGGCCTGCAGTTTCCTTTTCGCTTGTGCAGATAAATGTACGGTCTTCAACACGTGCAACGTCATTAGGATTTGTGCGGTGCAAATAGCAACCCGGCAGCTTCTCCTGATTAAGCGCGGTAAGTTCGCCGAGTCTTACAGCCTCTGCACGTAATTCTTCGGTTTGTTCTTCTGTTCCGTCAACCCAAACGACATTGTCAGGGGTGAGGAGCTCTTTCATTTCGTCTAACCATTTGATAACTGTTTTGTTGGTTGTCATTTTGAAATCTCCTTTAAAGTTCAATTTTTTCCTTATACATTATAGCTTAAAAAGAAACAAATTGCAATAGTAATCAATAAAATTTTACTAATCGTACAAAAATATTGACATAATAAGGGAAAAGTTTTAAAATTAGTTTAATGATTTACGAGTCCTGTCACACTAAATTGCGAGGTATAAAATATGAAAATTGCAGTTGGAGTACCAAAGCTTGTATTGGCAGATGTATCCGCTAATATAGAAAACATAAAAAACTTAATTTTATCGGCAGAAAAGGAAAATACCGATATTCTATTGTTGCCTGAATTATCCGTTACAGGCGCTACCTGCGGTGATTTGTTTTTTAATAAACTATTAATTTCAGCATCAAAAAGCGCTTTAGAAGAGCTAACAGAATTTACAAAAGGTAAATTGCCTGTCGTAATTGTTGGATTACCGTTATATATTAACGAAAAGCTTTATGATTGTGCCGCTGTTTTGCAAAACGGTGAAATTTTAAAAATCGTATCAAATTGCGATATTTCTCACGAACACAGCAGATATTTTAGTTGTTGCAGTGATTTTGATAACAAACCTTTTATGATTAACGGCGTTTCTATTTCGGTTGTAGTTGGAAACGTTATTTTAAATCCTGATTTAGGGCCCGAAAAATCCGATGTGATTTTAAATCTTGCTTCCATTAATCAAATTGCAGGAAGAACCGAAAATTGCAAAGAGCTTCTTAAAAAAGTTACTGCGAATTACGGTTGTACCTATGCTTTAGCATCAAGCGGTCTCGGTGAATCGACTATGGACACTGTATATACAGGTCTTTCGTTTATAGCTCAAAACGGTAAAATATTAAAAAGCAGTAAACCGTTTTGCGAAGAATCTATTATATATGAAGATATAGATATAAAAAACAATGTAATAACCGAATCTTTTACGATAAGCACACCCGAACCCGAAAAAATTATTGAACGTAATCCGTTTTTACCGAGCAATGCCCATAAGGATTCATATTTAGAAGAAATATTGCAAATTCAGTCACACGCGCTTGCCCGCAGACTACAGCACACACGCTCCAAAAAAGCAGTGATAGGCATTTCGGGCGGACTTGACAGTACACTCGCTTTACTTGTTTGCGCACGCGCTATGAAAATTCTGTCGCGCCCTGCCACCGATATTTTAAGTATCACTATGCCCTGCTTTGGAACAACAAGCAGAACACGCAGTAATTCCGAAATTCTATGTAATGAGCTTGGCGTGAAATTCAGAGAAATCAATATTAAAAAAGCTGTTTTACAGCATTTTGAGGATATTGGTCAGAGTGATAAAGATTTTGACATAACCTTTGAAAATTCACAGGCCAGAGAACGCACACAGGTGCTTATGGATATCGCAAACAAGGAAAACGGTATGGTTATCGGCACGGGCGACCTTTCGGAATTGGCGCTCGGCTGGGCAACCTACAACGGCGACCATATGTCGATGTACGGTGTGAATGCAGGCATTCCTAAAACTCTTATAAGACATATCGTAGAATACGAAGCACAAAGCTCTGATACAGCTCTTAAAAATGTTCTGCTCGATATTCTTGACACACCCGTTTCCCCCGAGCTTCTGCCCGCAGATACAAAGGGTGAAATCGCACAGAAAACAGAGGATTTGGTAGGACCCTACGAGCTACACGATTTCTTTATTTATCATATGGTAGGTCTTTGCGAAGAGCCTGCAAAAATATTCGAATCAGCAAAAACTGCTTTCCCCGAATATTCTGAAGAAACAATTAAAAAATGGCTCCTTATTTTCACCAGAAGATTCTTTATTCAGCAATTCAAACGCTCGTGTCTTCCTGACGGCCCCTGTGTTTGTGACATAAGCCTATCTCCGAGAGGTGCTTTCAAAATGCCGACAGACGCAAGCTTTAATCTTTGGATTAAAGAAATTGA
>CAYQFD010000080.1:0-6384 GCA_964416795.1 uncultured Ruminococcus sp.
CCATAAATACCTTAGCCGGCTTTGCATTCCAACAAATAAAGCCCACACAAGCACCAGCTAAAGCGGCGGCTAAAATGCTCATAGACATGTTATAAAGGAAGGTAGCTCCCAACATAAAGGCACAAGCCACAACCAATGTAACAGAAGATGCCAGACCGTCAATACCGTCGGTAAGATTAACAGCATTTGTAAAGCCGTAAATAAACATAAGAGCAATCGGCCAGAAGATAAGTCCTAACCCACTTGTAATATTAATATCCCCAACAAAAGGAATATTTGTTGTATTCATTCCTGCAAAATAGAGTGTTAAAAGATAACCGCCGGAAACCAGCAACTGCAAAAAGGTTTTTTGGCGTGCTGTAAGCCCTAAATTTCGCTTCTTTACAACCTTTATATAATCGTCCATAAAACCGATTGCGCTCATTAGCAATGCCATAAGTATTCCCGCAAAAAAGGTCACAAGTCTATTACTGCTTTTAAGCTCCTCATAAAAACGGCTACCCGTCACAGCAGAATAAGAAAACGCAACCGCAATTCCCAACAGAAAGCCGGCTACTATCATAACTCCGCCCATTGTGGGTGTACCCTGTTTTTCCTTATGCCAATTAGGACCGATATCAAGAATAGTCTGTCCGAATTTAAGCTTTCTCAAATACGGAATTACAATAACACCCAAGGCCGCTGTAACCACAAAAGAAACTATTGCCGAAATAATCGCTGTTAAATCTTTCATATTTTCACTCCTAATCCATTTGGGCTAAAGCCTCTGCTACCACTTCACGCTCATCAAGATGAATGGTTTCTTCTTTCAAAATCTGATAAGTCTCGTGCCCCTTGCCTGCAAGTACGATTATATCGTCTTTAACTGCAGTGGAAATAGCATATTTAATAGCTTCGATACGGTTTTCAATCACCTTATAGGGTGTTGCGGTGCCATCCATTCCTACAAGTATATCATCAATAATAGCAGACGGCTCCTCGCTTCGCGGATTATCGCTTGTAACGATTACAAAATCCGCGTATCTTGCCGCTATACTACCCATAATAGGCCGCTTGGTTTTATCGCGGTCACCCCCACAGCCGAAAACAACAGTCAGTCTGTTCTTTTCGCACTCACGGAAGGTTGAGAGAATGTTTTTAAGACCGTCTGGGGTATGGGCATAGTCGATTATAACTGTAAAACCACGGTCATTAGGCACTACCTCTGCTCTGCCCTTTACACCGCCAAGCTCTGCAATAGCACCTGCAACCTCACTCACATTAAAGCCTAACTCTAGTGCGCAAACAGCCGCCGCCAACGAGTTATAAACGGTGAATTTTCCGCCCGTCTTAACCTTGATATGATTTATAAGAGTATCGCTTACAAGCTCATAATCAACACTTGCAGGACGATATTTAATAGCCTTTGCGCTATATGTGGAATCATTGCCTGTTGAATAGGTCACAACTTTACAGTCAAGACCTTTTATAAGCTCTGCCGCATATTCGTCATCAGAATTTATAACCGCTGTTTTGCACATTTTTAATAATCTTTTTTTAGCGGCTAAATAATTTTCCATTGTGATGTGATAATCAAGATGGTCCTGTGTGAGATTTGTGAATACCGCAACCTCAAAGTTGAGGTTGTAAACTCTGCATTGGTCAAGCGCGTGGGAGGATACCTCCATCACAGCATAGGTACAGCCCTCATTCTTCATATCGTAAAACAAGGAGTTTAAATCATAAGCACTAGGTGTTGTATTAGCAGTTTCTATTACTCTATCACCTATCATATTATGAATAGTGCCTATAAGACCTACCTTATGTCCAGCGGCCTCAAGGATTTTCTTTATCATATAAGTAACAGAGGTTTTACCGTTTGTACCTGTAACACCTATGAGCTTAAGGCTGTTTGCCGGGTTGCCAAACCACTTAGCACACATATCAGAATATGCGGCGTGGGTATCAGGCACAATTATTTGATTTTGAAGTCCTGTATCCTCTTCTGCAATTACAACTGCGGCACCCTGCTCTACAGCGCTTTTTGCAAATTTATGTCCGTCAAACAGACTTCCCCTTATGCAAACAAAAGCAAAACCGTTTTGGGCTGCTCTTGAATCACAGGTTACACCTGTAATTTCAATTTCACATAAATCCGTTTCACAAGCAATCAAATTCTTTAATTTCATTAATTATATCACCCGTCTACTGTTGTTTCGTCACGGAAGTAAACCGTAACGATTGTTCCCGCATCAACAGACTGTCCTGCTTCAATGCTCTGTCTGTAAGCCTTAAGACCGCTTGATGTTGTATTGCCCGAAAATTCTATATTAATACCCGCAGATGCGGCGGCTTTATTCGCCTCTGTAGCTGTGAGCCCTACTAAATTAGGAACAGTTGCAGTCTTTTCGCCTGTGTCCTCGGTGTACAAGATAACAACACCGCCGCTTGTCACCTGATTGCCTGATTCAGGCAACTGCCTTAGCACCGTATCACCCGAGCCTACAACCTGATACTGCAGCTTTCCGCCACTGATTTTTGTCTTTGCCTCTGCAAGAGGCATTCCAACTGTTTCAGGAACGTTTACTGTCAGCTTCTTAAGCTCTTCCTCACTGTAGCTTGCTTCATATCCTAGATATGGCAATACATCACTCATAATTTTTGAGTTCACGGGGGCAGAAATAATGCCGCCGTAATATTTGTCACCCTTAGGCTCGTCAAGAAGCACCAAAACTGCAATTTCAGGATTTTCAGCAGGAGCCACCGACAAGCAAGAGCCTATATATAAATAGTGGTCGCCTGTTGCCTGAATTTTTGACACCTTCTGTGAGGTACCTGTCTTAGCGCCTATCTTATAACCCGAAACCAGTGAATTTTTCGCACCGTTTTCTGCAACAAATTGCATAAGCTCACACATCATATCGGATGTGGTTTTGGAAATCACCTGTCTTTTATAGCCCTCATTCTGAAGCTTTTGAACCTTGCCGTCGGCATCAACGGTTTTTTCCACAAGATGCGGTTGCACGAGGTATCCGCCGTTAACACAGGCAGAAACAGCCGTAAGCAGTTGAATGGGTGTTACGTTGAAGGTCTGACCGAATGATGAGGACGAAAGCTCAACAGGACCCATATTCTGCTGTTTATGGTAGGTTGATGTCGCCTCGCCGGGCAGGTCAATTCCTGTTTTTTCACCAAATCCAAAAGCCTCGAAATATTTAGAAAATGTATCAACACCCACAAGCTGACCGATTGTAATAAATGCAGGGTTACAGGAATTTGATATTGCCTGTGCTAGACTCTGTGTACCGTGCCCCTGCAATTTATGACAGTTATAATGCTGACCTGCTACATTAGCCGAGCCATTGCAATAAAATGTACTGTTTTTGTTAACAAGGTTTTCTTCAATAGCAGCAGCGGCAGTAATAACCTTGAAAACAGAGCCAGGCTCATAGGTATCGGAAACCGCTTTATTACGCCACTGGCGGTTCATAAGCTCATTTTCAAGCTTATCTTTTTCGGTTTCTTCTGTTGTTTCGTCTATCTTTTTCTGATCCTCTGCCGATAGAGTAAAAGGTTCATTAGGATTAAAGTCACCCTTTATCGCCATTGCGATTATTGCGCCTGTGTTAACATTCATAACAACTGCGGCACCGCGCTCTGCAATCTGATTTTCCTCTATCGCCATTTGCAGATATTTTTCTGCTGTGTACTGAACATACGAATCAAGTGTGAGCACAAGGCTTTTACCCTTAATAGCTTCCTCTACCCTTTCGTATGTAAGCGGCATATCGGTTCCCGCCGCATTTTTAGCGGCAACAACGCGTCCTGCAATGCCTGTTAATGTGTTATCGTAATAGCTCTCGATCCCTGCAAGACCTTGATCATCAGAGCCTACAAAGCCAAGAACAACCGAGGCTAATGAATCGTTTGGATAATATCTTTTTGTGGTTTCGTCGAGACCGATGTACCTTACAAGCTCCATATCCTCATAACGTTCATCGGCAATAAATGCACGAACCTTATCCGCAACAGATTTTTCAATTTTTTTCTTAACCACTACGTAGTAAGAATTTTTATCGGTATATCCGTAAACCGTTTCATAATCCACTTCAAGAATTTGGCTTAAATTCTCGGCAATGGTCTTTCTTACTAGCTCTCGGTCACCCTCATCTTTAATTTTTTTAATTCCGTTTGGTGTTATGTAAACCGTCCACGCAGTTGAGCTTGTAGCGAGCAGTTGCATATTGCGATCATAAATATCGCCGCGCGGTGCGGTAACTAAGCTGTCATACAGCTGCTGTTCGGAGGCTTCGTTCTGATATTTCTCGCCGTTTACAATCATTATGTTTATTAAACGGTATCCTGAAACGCAGGAAAGCGCAATTATAAGTGCCATCATAATAGAAATTATTCTGATTGACATCTGTTTATCAGGCTTTACAGACATAAAATACCTCCAATTCCACAATTTTCTACATTGCTTTAAATACCCGAATACGAGAGTCGAAAAATTTATCAACTCTCGTAGTTCTCCTAATAATTATATAATTTGAAATGGGTATTTATTACTCCTCGCTAACAAAGCTGCCATCAACTGTCTTTGCCGCATTTTTGTCATTAACTCTTATATAGGTTATATTCTCCTTTGTCGGCTTTCTCATTCCAAGCTTTACCGCCTCAAGCTCAAGGTTAGAAAATGAAATTCTTCTCTGCATTTCTACCTCAAGGCTTGTCTTTTCGCTGTCAAGCTCTGCTATCTGAGATTTAACATTGTTAATTTCTGCGCTAACCTCGTTTATTTCAAGTCTTAGTGCTATATTTCCGCAAAAAGCCGCCAAAACCATAATTCCGCACATTAAAAACATAATCGGTGAAGAAAGAGTTTTAGCCGCCGCTTTGTTGCGGTTCTTTTTAGCAGCCGCAACCTTAGGCATCTGCACTATATTATCCTTTTTACGAGGACTAACTGCAGTTTTAGGCATAAACATTTCAAAATCATATGCCAAACTGTCATTATAGTATTTTAAATTGTTCATTGCGCTGCTCCTTTTAGTTTCTTAGTTTTTTATAATTACCCTTAACTTTGCACTTCTGCTCCTAGGGTTATTTTGAAGCTCCTCCTCTGAGGGCTCAATAGGTTTTCGTGCAAGTAAATGTCCCTTTGGTGTTTTTCCGCACACACAAACGGGGAAATCAGGCGGGCAGGTACAGCCTACCGTATATTCCTTGAATTTTTGCTTCACCATTCTGTCCTCTAAGGAGTGGAATGTGATTATAGCTAAAGCTCCGTCTTTTTTTAATAAATCAAAGCATTTGTCAAGCGCTGTCGCTAAAGCATCAAGCTCACCGTTAACCGCAATTCTCAAAGCCTGAAAGCATTTTCTTGCGGGGTGTCCGTCGCGCCTCGCCTTTGCAGGAACTGCATTTGCTATTATTTCTGCCAATTCCAAGGTAGTATTAATCGGTTTTTGGTTTCTTTTTTCAAAAATTCTTTCGGCAATTCTGCGCGAGAACTTTTCCTCGCCAAAACGGAAAAATATATCCGACAGCTCATTTACACTGAAAGTATTGACAACATCGTATGCCGATATTCCGCTTTTGCTCATTCTCATATCAAGCGGTGCATCCTTATGATAAGAAAAACCGCGTTCTGCCGTATCAAGCTGATATGATGAAACACCTAAATCAAGAAGTATTCCGTCTACCTTATCGACACCTATATTATTAAGCCTTTCCTGCATTTCGCTGAAATTACTGTTAATAACCTGTGCTCTATATCCTTTAAGACGTTCAGTTGCTATCTTCACAGCATCAGGGTCGCGGTCGAACGCATAGAGCATTCCGCCCTTGAGCTTTTTTGCAATTTCAAGCGAATGTCCCGCTCCACCTGCGGTGCCGTCGGCATAAATACCGTCAGGGTTAATATTAAGCGATTCTATCGTTTCACTAAGCAAAACCGAAATATGATTAAATTCCATAATTAAAAGTTCAGTTCTTCCATAACCGCCGAAATCGATTCGAGCGTGTTATCTTCACTTTCATTGCTCCAAAGTGAAGAATCCCAAATTTCAAGGTTTGTATCCATACCTATAATATGTACTTCACTGTCAAACCCTGCGTATTCACGAAGTGTGGGCGGAACTAAAATTCTTCCCTGAGAGTCAAATTCAACATTAAACGCACCGTCATATAAAAAACGCTTAACAGAGCTTGACTTTGCGCTCGGCAATGTTCCTATTTTTTCAACAAGGCTTTTCCATTCTTCTGCCGAATAAACGCAAAGACAACGCTTGCCGTAAATTCCGCGACAGATAATAAAGCTTTCGCCCAGTTCTTCTCTAAAGGCTGAGGGGATGAAAACCCTACCCTTTTTATCAATTTTATGGTCGAAACCGCCGAAAAGCA
>CAYQFD010000081.1:0-3519 GCA_964416795.1 uncultured Ruminococcus sp.
TTAGGTTGTCATAGCACAGGTCGGAATAACCGATATAAACCAATTTAACCTTCTTTATTTTCTCAGGTTTAACAGGAAGCATATTGGCATGATTAGCAACCAAGGTAATGCTTTTTTCTGAAATTTTTCTTGAAACCTCACGAATTGCTTCTCTTGCCTCTTCGCGTTCTTCCTCGGTAGGATATGTATAAGGCTCGCCGTCAAACAAACCAAACTTGTCTTTCATATCAAGCACACGCTGGCAAGCATCATTAATACGCTCTTCACTGATTTCACCGTTCTTAACAGCTTCCTCAATAATATCAATATATTCAGGTTCAACAGGTCCTAAAATCATATCTGCACCTGCTTTTATCGACTCAATATAACCGCGCTGAAGACCATAAAAACCGGACATTGCTTTCATATAAACATCGTCTGTAATTACAACGCCCTTGTATCCTAACTTTTCTTTGATAAGGCCTGTTAAAACCTTGTAGGAAAGGGTGCAAGGAAGTAACCTGCCATTCACCTCGGTATCATCAACTGCACGGAAGGTTTTATGGCCTACCATAATGCTGGCTACGTCTGCATCGATACATGCCTTGAACTCTCTACACTGATTTGCTTCCCAAAATTCATAAGATTGGGAATATGCACTTGAACAGAAGTGAGAGTCACGGTACTCTACCGGATCACTACCCGGGAAATGCTTTGCACAAGCAGCAACACCCTCAGACTGAACACCCTTTATCATTTCAGTAAGTAATTCACAGTTAATATCATTATCAGCAGTTAATTGACGAGGTCCCTTATAAACACCTGCATTATCCGCAACCGGACCCCAATACCAACGAACACCTGCAAGACGCAAATCTCTGCCTAAGGCTTTACCGTATTCATAAGCCAACTCTTTTGAATTTGCAGCACCAAGGCTTATCGGAGAAGGTAATTTCTCATGTCCCGGGAAATTTGCACCTCCAATACCGCTTTCAGCATCGATAACAGAAACAATCGGGATTTTTTGTAAATCGTTTACCATATTGAGATAATCTTTATATTTATCATCTGCATATCTATCGGAGTTGTCCTTGCCGAGATATTCGTCTAATCTATCGTAAATATCGGGGCGATTTCTCATACTCCATGTAGCGCCAACAGGATTTTCCTTAAAATACTTTCCAAAATCATCAACTTCTCTTAAAGTATCAAATCTGAAAATACATGTTTGACCTATTTTCTCGCGAAGAGTTAAGTCTTCAAGCCTTGGTTTCATAATAATTCCCTTCCCTTTCCGGTTATATATTGGCAAAACGCCTATTTCGAAAAAATTATAACATATATTATATTTGAATGCAATACCAAAAGAGGCGTAAAAATCATAATTTTTCGAAAATATAGGGCACTTCGCAACCGCGAAATGCCCTATATATTACATATTCACATCGTCTGTTCTGGTTATTGGGTTGAGCGGGAACGGATTATAATCATTAAATTGAACTTCTCCGTAAAGTCCTTTAACAAAACCAATCATAGTTTCTTTGTTTATGCTATAACAGTTAACAAATGATTTTGCCGAAGTGAAATACTCAAAATAGATATTTGGACAACCAAAAGAAACACCTATTGATTTCTCTATTCCTTCGATCATTATATTCCTTATTACTCTACATTCTTTACCATAGAAATGCATACCGCCTTCGGGCTGATGGAATCCGATAAATGTAGCATAGATTATAAGGTCATAATCCTTGAGTGTTTCATTATCCTCTTTTGCAAAATCTCTTTGCAAATCGCAAACTGCACCGTGTTTTTCAAATTCTTCTACTGCATATTTTAAATTATTATAGCATTTATCCGAATATCCAATGTAAACCATTTTAACCTTTTTGATTTTATCAGGGTTTATAGGTACGATATTTGTATGGTTTGCAACAAGTGTTAAACCTTTTTCTGCTACCTTTCTCGAAACTTCATTTATATTTTTTCTCGCAATCTCACGCTGTTCTTCTGTGGGATAGGTATAAGGTTCGGCTTCAAACATACCGTATCTGTCTTTCATATCAAGCACACGCTGACAAGCGTCATTAATGCGTTCTTCGGAAAGTTCACCGTCTAGAACCGCTTTTTCAACAATATCTATGTAATCAAGACCAACGGGACCTAATACCATATCAACACCCGCCTGCAGTGCCTTAACATAAGACGCCTCTACACCATAAATAGCAGACATACCTTTCATATATACATCGTCTGTAAGTGTTACGCCTTTGAATCCCATTTTTTCTTTAATAAGACCTGTAATAATTTTGTAAGACAAGGTACTGGGAAGAACAATACCGTCAACCATAGTGTCATCAACAGCGCGGAATGCCTTATGACCTATCATAATACTGTCGACACCCGCATCTATACAAGCCTGAAACTCTCTTCCTTGAGTTTTTTCCCAATATTCAAAGCTTTGAGAATAGGAATTCAAGCAAAAATGAGAATCGCGGTATTCATAAGGGTCAGCACCGGGGAAATGTTTTGCACAGGCGGCAACACCTGCCGACTGAACACCCTTGATAAAAGCTGTAAGCAGCTCACAGTTATTTTCAATATCTGCTGACAAGTGCCGCGGATCTTTAAAAACTCCCGCATTGTCAGCAACAGGGCTCCATAACCAACGAACACCCGTGAGTCTCAAATCTTCACCTAATGCTTTACCGTATTGGAACGCAAGTTCTTTATCCTTTGTGGCACCTAAACCTATAGCAGAAGGTAATCCTTCATGACCGTTGAATCCGGATGTGACACCTTGACCTGCATCAATAACAGACATAATCGGGATTTTCTGATACTTGTTTACCATATTGAGATAATCCTTATGCTTATCGTCAACATAATTCTGATCATTAGAATTTCCCACATACTCTTCAATTCTTGAATAGAGTTTTTCTCTGTTCATAAAAACCCATGTAGCACCTACAGGATTATTTTTGAAAAACTCCTCAAAATCGTCTACTTTTTCAAGTTCATCAAACCTGAAAACACAGGTCTGACCGATTTTTTCTCGAAGTGTTAAGTCTTCAAGCCTTGGTTTCATAATAATTCCCTACCCTTTTCGATTATATATTGGCAAAATGCCTATTTCTAGGCAGATTATAACATATAGAATATTGGAATGCAATACCAAAAGAGGTATAAAAAGCATAATTTTTCAAAGAAAAAAACTTTTTTGAAACTAAAGAATATCCCTTGACATTACCATTAATTAAGGATATAATAATTGAGTTGAAAATCAATTTAATATGCACCTGTGGCGGAACTGGTAGTTTTTGTGCGAGCGCACCCTGCGGGTGATTAAGCGAAGTACAAAAAGGCGCAGCGGTCGAAATTTTTCAGCGCCCCAAGCTGTAAAAAAATTTCGGGCACCGCAAGAGTCACGCGAACGCGGCTGCACTTTGTTTAAGATATTTTTAAATAATAGATTTTCTAATATACAATTTAATATGCACCTGTGGCGGAACTGGTAGTTTTTGTGCGAGCGCACCCTGC
>CAYQFD010000081.1:3619-6364 GCA_964416795.1 uncultured Ruminococcus sp.
TTTAAATAATAGATTTTCTAATATACAATTTAATATGCACCTGTGGCGGAACTGGCAGACGCGTATGGTTCAGGTCCATATTTTCGCAAGAAAGTGCAGGTTCGATTCCTGTCAGGTGCACCAAAAGTCCAAACCTCAATTTTATTGCGGGTTTGGACTTTTTTGTATTCAAAATTCATTCTGTTTTTTGAGAAATACTTTTCACAATGTTAACACAATACGCAAAAATGGGTATAATAACATAGATTTTATTTTTAAAGGGGGATTATTCGTGAAAGAGCACATCTATGAACTGATTGAAGAAAAAAGGTTTCAAAAACTGCGAAGTATACTTTCCGAAATGAATCCCGCCGATATAGCGCAAATACTTGAAGAAACACCCTCAAAAGAGCAGTTACCTGTAATTTTCAGAGTTTTGCCAAAAGAGCTTGCGGCAGAAACCTTTACCTATATGGATAGCGACCTTCAACAGCTTCTTATTGAAGCATTCAGCGATGCAGAACTAAAGCAAGTGCTTGACGAGCTGTTTCTTGATGATACTGTTGACATTATCGACGAGATGCCTGCTTTGGTGGCTAAGCGCATTATAAAGCAAACCGATGCCAAAACCCGAAAAATGATTAATCAGTTGCTCGCCTATCCTGACGATAGCGCAGGCAGTATTATGACCACCGAATATATCGACCTAAAACGTGATATGACAGTAGCTGATGCTTTTAACAAAATACGCAGAGTAGGACTCGAGTCCGAAACGGTTTACACCTGTTATGTAATAGACGGTAGCCGACATCTTTTAGGTATTGTTTCTGTAAAGGATTTATTGCTTAACAGCACTTCAGCCTTAATTGCAGATATAATGGAAGAAAATATTATATCTGCAAACACACTTGACGATAAGGAAGAGGTAACACAAAAATTCCTTAAATACGACCTTGTAGCACTTCCCGTTGTTGACAAGGAAAACCGCCTTGTCGGTATTGTAACGGTTGACGATGCTATTGATGTTTTACAGGAAGAGGCAACCGAAGACATTGAAAAAATGGCGGCTATATCACCGAGTGATAAATCATATTTCAAAACGAGTGTTTGGTCTATTTTCAAAGCGCGTATTCCTTGGCTTATGCTTCTTATGATAACCTCAACAATCACAAGCGGTATAATATCCTCATTTGAATCAAAGCTCACCCTTTTCCCTGCCCTTATCGCATTCATACCTATGCTTATGGGCACAGGCGGTAACTGTGGAAGTCAGTCTTCAGTCACGGTTATACGAGGCATATCCTTAGGTGATATCGAATTCAAGGATATTTTTAAGGTTTTGTGGAAAGAGCTTAGGGTTTCGGTGATTTGTAGTATCGCTTTGGCAGTTATAGGCTTCATAAAGCTTTGGCTTGTAGACCATCTCGTATTCAACAATTTTGATTCGGGCAAGCAATTAACCGAAATTTTGGTTGTTTGCGTCACACTTATGTTCACAGTAATCGTCGCAAAGCTTGTGGGCTGTTCCCTACCTATTCTTGCCAAAAAAATCGGCTTTGACCCTGCCGTTATGGCAAGTCCGTTTATTACAACCGCTATTGATGCTGTATCTCTTGTAATTTATTTCGGTGCGGCGATGGTTTTATTGGCGTAAAATAATGCAAAATGCAAAATGCAAAGTGCAAAATTATGGCTAAATAAAATCGGAGTCGTCCCCTATAATACTAAAACCTCGATGAAAAATCATCGAGGTTTTTATTAATTCCGAATTCCGCATTACGAATTACGAATTAGATTAAGCTTTATCAAAAGTGATATTAAGTTTTCCCTTTGACTCTGTGATATTTACGGTTTTGATGCTTCCCTCTTTATTATCAATCACGATATCAACAATCTCATTTTCTATTTCACGTCTTATGAGATTTCTTATCTCCCTTGCTCCACGCTTTTTACCAACACATTTTTCAGCCAGATAATCACAAGTTTTCTTGTCATAATCTAGTGTTATGAGCTTTTCACTTAATGCTTCTTTCAGTTCATCAAGCATAAGCGCCGCGATTTGTGACATTGATTCTTCACTAAGAGGAGAAAATACCACGATTTCATCAACACGGGCAATAAACTCGGGACGCAAAAAGCTTTCCAGTGCCTTAAGTGCTTTTTCGCGCGAAGCATCGGCAACAGTTTTACCGAAACCTAAGGGGGTGTCGTTTTTATCACTACCTGCATTAGAGGTCATAACAATTATTGTGTTTTCAAAATTAACTGTTCTGCCGCCCGCATCGGTAATTCTTCCGTCATCAAGGATTTGAAGCAGTATATTCAAAACATCGGGATGCGCTTTTTCAATCTCATCGAAAAGTATAACAGAATATGGCTTTCTTCTCACCTTTTCGGTAAGCTGTCCCGCCTCATCATAGCCTACATATCCTGGAGGCGCTCCTATGATACGCGAAACAGAATGCTTCTCCATAAACTCGGACATATCAAGTCTTATAAGGGTTTCGGGGGTATCAAAAAGCTGTTCGGATATAACCTTAACAAGCTGGGTTTTACCCACGCCTGTAGGACCTACGAATATAAAGGATGCAGGTCTGTGAAGCTTGCCTGTTTTAACCCTTGAACGCTTTACTGCGCTTGCAACAAGCTTAGTAGCCTCATTTTGACCTATTATCTTCTTATTAAGCTCAGTTTCAAGCTCGGAAAGCTTCTTAAGGTCGCTTTCCTGAACCTTTGTAGCAGGTATACCTGTCCACAGTTCAATTA
>CAYQFD010000082.1:0-6337 GCA_964416795.1 uncultured Ruminococcus sp.
TTATAAATATCTTAATATTGTTAAAACATTCATTTTGAATTTTCTGAATAGTAGCTTTTCTGTTACCTCTACCAAGCGTTCAAAAATAGCCGGTTTGGTAGTAGGCTTTGTAACACTGGCTTTTGTTATTATATTCGCAAAGAAATTCACATCTCAAACCTTTGAGCAAAAATGGCTGTTATTAGCATTTTCGCTTATATGCCCATTGATATTAGGCGTTATAACAGCTTATACTGTGAGAATTAAAAATGAAATTTTCAATAAGATATGGCAGTTTGTTTTGTTACTGTTAATGCCGCTTATCGTAATAACTATGACCGAATGCTTAAACGGTGTTTTCATTTACGATATGACCTATTTAGGTTTTCTTGGCAATTATTGTGTAGTTTTAGTTATGTATTTCATAGTGTTTGTCCTTTCGGGAAGCTTTAAGCTTTCATATTTGATTATAACACCCATTTTATATGGTTTTGCACTTGCACACAGTTATATTTTAGATTTCAGGGGAACGCCCTTTTTGCCGATGGATTTTTTGAGTGTTACAACTGCAGTCGGGGTTGCAAACACTTATAATTATACACCAACCTACAAAATAGTTATAGCTACGCTGATATTTATATTTATTATGGTTATCGGTATTAAAACCGAAACACCCAAATATAATTTGGCAACCAAAGTGATTTCAAGAACATTTTTGGGAACCTTTTGCACTGTTTTGCTCGTTACATTTTACGGAACGAGTGTGTTTGCCGATTTAGGTGCTAAGCCTGATTTTTGGAATCAGGCAAGAGGTTATCATAACTACGGTTTTGTGTGGAGCTTTTTCTGTAACACAAAATATCTTTATATGTCTGAACCAAATGACTATAATCCCGATAGTATCGGCGATTATGTCGGTGAAACAACATCGGACGAGCCAGAGGTCGATAATAGCTACACTAAGCCTAATATAATCTGTATTATGAATGAATCGTTGTCTGATTTATCTGTGCTGGGTAATCTTACAACTAATGAGGATTATATGCCTTTTATGAGAAGTCTTACTGAAAATACGGTTAAGGGTAATCTTTATGTTCCCGTAATAGGTGCGGGCACATCTAATACCGAATTTGAATTTCTGACAGGTCATACTACTGCATTTTTGCCGTCAGGCAGTAATGCGTATATGCTTTATATAAAGAACCCTATTGCTTCGTTGGTTTCAACTCTTGAAGCACAAAACTACTCTTCTTATGCGCTTCATCCGTATTTAGCTAAGGGTTGGCGCAGAACAGAGGTTTACAGTAATTTCGGCTTCAATGATTTTATAAGCCTTGAGGATATAATTCTTCCCGAGGTTATGGAAGAATACAAGGCTAACGGCAGTAATGCAGATTATTTGCAACAGCTATTTGAACAGGTATATCCTAATGAAAATATGCTTCTGCGACAGTATATCAGAGATGATTATAACTATAAGCTTCTTATTGAAGATTTTGAAAACAGAGATAAATCAAAGCCTTATTTTGCATTCAATGTCACAATGCAGAATCACGGAGGTTATACAAAAGGCAGTATAAACTTTAACGAGAGTATTTATGCAACGTCGACCTCTAAGGCTTATAATAAGGCTAATAGATATTTGTCGTTGGTTAAAGCAAGCGATGATGCTTTTAAAGAACTGATAGAGTATTTTTCAAAGGTCAAGGAGCCAACTGTTATCTGTATGTTCGGTGACCATCAGCCTTCTGTTGAAACGCAGTTTATAGCAGAGGTAATGGGTGTTCCTGATCTTTCTACCCTTACTGCCGAACAGGAACAACAACGTCATTGTACACCTTTTTATATTTGGGCTAACTACGATATTGAGGAGCAATATATAGATAAACTTAGTTCAAACTATCTTTCTTCATTGGTCCTTAAAACAGCGGGTGTTAAGCTTACTGATTATAACAAGTATCTGTTAAAGCTTGCAGAAACACTGCCTGTAATTGATACAGTGGGTTATATTGATAACGAGAATAATTATTATAAATGGAGCGATGCTTCGCCTTACACTGCTTTGCTCGATGATTACGAAAAGGTTCAGTATAACAATATATTTGACCAGAAGAATGTTAATTCTAATATTTTCTATATTAACGACTTTGTGATTGAACCTACACCGATTGAAGAGGGAGAAGAATGAGAAATACAACCCTTTGCCATATCGAAAAAGACGGTAAATATCTGATGCTTCACAGGGTGAAGAAGGAAAACGACCTTAACCGTGATAAATGGGTGGGAATAGGCGGAAAATTCGAAGATAAAGAAAGCCCTGAGGAATGTAATTTGCGGGAAGTTAAAGAAGAAACGGGGCTTACGCTTAATTCCTATACCTATTGCGGAATAGTTACCTTTGTATCAGATAAATGGGAAACAGAATATATGCATATTTTCCATTCAGATGATTTTCACGGCACAGTTAAAGAGTGCGATGAGGGAAATCTTGAATGGGTGGATATAAATAAGCTTTACACTCTTCCTGTATGGGAGGGCGACAAAATCTTCTTTAAACTAATACAAGAAAAAGCGCCTTTTTTCTCACTTAAACTTGAATATCAGGGAGATACTCTTGTGAAAGCAATATTAAACGGAAAAAATGGGGAGATATTTTAAGTGAAAAATTTTTTGGTATCAAAGTTAACAGCGATTGTTTTAGTTGCGGTATTAATATTTCCAAACCTTTTAGGTTGCAGTAATAATAAGACTTTTAATACAGAGGTGCAGTTTAATTATTCGGGCTTTGCCGATAAAGAAGCGCAAGAATTAAAAAATAAAATTTTAAGCTCTGAAAATACAGAGGAATACTATAAAATAGAGGGTACTAAGTATTATATTTCAGAAAACGGCGATGACTCGAATGATGGGTTATCACCTAAAAAAGCATTTAAGTCACTGAAAAATTTTGAAAACATCGAGCTTAAAGACGGGGATGCTGTGTTGTTTGAACGCGGTTCGGTTTTTCATATGAATGACTTAATTGACGTCGGTAAAGAAACCAAAATATTAATAGAAGCGGAATACGGTGTCACATACGGCTCATACGGTGAGGGTGACAAGCCCGAAATTTATGCTTCGCCTATGGATTACGCAAAGTCCAAAAAACTATGGAAAGAAACTGAAGAAAATATCTGGGAAGCCGAATTTGATTATCAGCCTGCTTGCAGTATAGTCTTTGACAATGGCAGGGTAATCGGCGACCTCAGGCATACAGATGCTACTGAGAAAAATGAGTACGGTGTTTATTACTTCGCAGAAAAGGGCGAGCTTAAACAAAACGGTCATTTTTACCACGATTACATAAACGGTAAGATTTATCTTTACTGTGATTTGGGTAATCCGGCCGACGTTTATCAATCGATTGAAATAACGCCTAGTGTTACAATTGTTAAGATTAGAAAAGCGTGTTCTAACGTAACTATTGATAATCTTTGTCTTAAGTATGGCGGTTTTGCTGTGCAGTCAAGCACACCGGGCGATAATATTAATATTACAAATTGTGAAATAGGATACATAGGCGGACGCACACTCAAGAAAGTAAGATATGGCAATGCTATTGAATTTTGGAACAGGGCTGTTAATGTAAAGGTTGAAAACAACTGGGTTTATCAGACCTTTGACAGTGCAATTACTTGGCAGGGTGATGCATCGGGAAGATACAGTGATGTTTCTTTTTCAGGCAATTTGCTTGAATACAACAATGCTGATTTTGAGTTTTTCGAGCAAAGCAAAGCCAATGTTCAAAACTTTAAAATGGATAATAATATAATGCGTTTTACCAGTCTTGGTTGGGGCACGCGTGACGGTATACGCGGTATAGAAGGCTGTATTCGTGCAAATACTCAAAGATTCCCAACCTTAGAGAATGTTTCATTCAGTAATAATATAATAGACAGCCCTGCAAGGCAGGTTATTAACTGGAAGATGACCAACGAGCAGCTTCCCAATATTGATGTTTCAAATAATACGGTTTATATAAAGAATTCCTATCGAAAAATATACGACAGAAAGGCTTCTGTTGTCACGGGAGTTCCCGATATAACTAATGAAACGCAGGAGTATAAAAAAATAGAAATTAAAGATAATGAAACTCTTGCAAGCGTGTGGAAAAACTGGAACAGAAATGAAACTGATACGGTTTATTGGTATGAATAAATTTTAAGGAGTATTTAATGAACATCTGTCTTTACGGTGCTTCAAGTAACCAAATTAATAAAGATTATATACGAAAAACAGAATTGTTAGGTGAAGTAATCGGCAAGAGGGGACACTCACTTGTTTTCGGTGGCGGCGGTAAAGGACTTATGGGCGCGGCTGCACGCGGTGTATACAGCCAAAACGGAACTATAATTGGCATTGCACCGTCGTTTTTCAATGTTGACGGTGTGCTGTTCCAGAACTGCACTGAGTTTATTTACACAGAAACTATGCGCGAGAGGAAACAGCTTTTAGAACAGAAAGCAGATGCTTTTGTGGCAGCGCCGGGTGGTATAGGAACCTTCGATGAGCTATTTGAAATCTTCACCCTGCGTCAGCTCGGTCAACATAATAAGCCAATAGCAATTTATAATATAAATGGGTATTATGATAATCTTTTAGAATTACTTAATACTGCTGTGAAACAAGGCTTTATGACCGAAGAAGCAATGCGTTTAGTTCCTGCCTTCAGTGACGCAGAACAGCTTGTAGAATATTTTGAAAATTATAACCCTGAGGAATACGAGTTTTCAGTGCTTAAAAAGGTGGAAGACAAATAATGTTCGGTTTTTTAAAGAAAAAGCAGGATAAAAATGATACAGTTCTTGCCCAAATGGACGGCAGAGAAATTAAGTATGTCACAAGGCGTGTTCGTGATGCTGACGGCAATATAAAAGAAACAATCCTTGGAAAGCAGGGAAGAATCGTCGTTCTTGACGGAGAAATAATAGTTATGTGCGGTGAAACTGATGTTTTCAAATGTAAGGCTGAGAACGCGGTTTATTACACACTGCTTAGCGGTGACGGAATTACTGTTTCGGGTGTCAATTCCATCGACGGTGAACAAATGGATATTGTAGTATATTATACATATTATAGAAAATAATAATTAAAAACTATTGATTTTTTAAATTAACGATAGTATAATGTTAAAGATGTTTAAAAGGCATCTCTTTTTTGTGAAAGGTGGTCAAAAAAATGAAGGTTTTAATGATTGGTGCCCATCAGGACGATAATGAGTTCCGTTGCGGCGGTCTTGCGCACAAGTATATTAAAGCAGGACATGAGGTTAGATTTTTGTGTATGTGCGACGGTAGCGGTGGTCATCATATTATGACAGCTGAAGAGACTAAAGAGCGTCGCGCCAAAGAGTGTGCAAAGGTTGCTGAATATCTTGGAATTACATATGATATTTGGGATATAGTAGACTGTAACTTGGTTGCGGATTTGGCTACTCGTAAAAAACTCATTAGATATATCAGAGAATTTAATCCTGATATTGTTTTCTGCCACCGCGCTAATGACTATCATGCTGACCATCGTGCTTCAGGTCAGTTGGTGCTTGATGCCTCATATCTTTTAACAGTTCCCCACGAATGTCCCGAAGTACCCGCAATGAGATTTATGCCGGTTATTATGTATAATGTGGATAACTTTAAAAACCCAGATTTCACTCCCGAAATTGTGCTTGATATGGATGATGAAAACGAAACCAAGCTAAAACTTGCTAGCTTCCATGTTTCTCAGGTTTATGAATGGTTACCCTTTACTAAAGGCTTGACTGTTCCTGAAAGCGAAGAAGAAAAGTGGGAATTCTTAAAGGGAATGAATGTTACTGCTGATACAACCGATGAGGAAGTTATGGCTGCAACGCACGGATATTCTGTGCGCAACGCAAAAGTTGCCGCTCGTTTCAGAAAACAATTGATTGAGCGATACGGCGAGGAGAAGGGAAGCAAGGTTCGTTTTGCTGAGGCTTATCAGGTATGCGACTACGGCGCACCTCTTACTGAAGAAAAGGCGAAAATGTTCTTTCCATTTTAATGTTTGATTTATGAAGGGGTTGTCTCACTAAGGTTAAAATGAACAGATCAACGAGATCTCTAACACCATCGGCTCCCTCTGACGAGGGAGCTGTCGAGTGTAAACGAGACTGAGGGAGAGAAAAACTGCATTTTTGTAGAGATTTAATCCTTTCTCTCCCTCCGTCACGGCTATGCCGTGCCACCTCCCTCGTCAGAGGGAGGCAGAGTTTGTTCAAATTTCCTTTAGTGAGACAGCCTCTTCGTTATTTTAACTCTATAAAATTATTTTCTTTTAAAATCTCAAAGTATTTTAC
>CAYQFD010000083.1:0-6316 GCA_964416795.1 uncultured Ruminococcus sp.
TAAGAACACCAGTTGCAACAAAATGCAACAATCAAAGGTTTATATTCATTTACTTGCATATTGCGTCAACCTCCGCCATAATTTGTGAGTTTGCAAATCCCTTAAGGTCCATAGCACCTGACGGACAAGCAACCGTACAAGCACCGCAACCCTGACAAACCGCAGGATTAACAGAGGCTACTCGTCTTAGCTTAGTAGTTCTGTCGGGCATACGGAATTCTTTTTCTTCATAGGTAATAGCACCGTAAGGGCAAACGTTTGCACAAGACGAACAACCGTTACACATAAGTTCGTTTGAACTTGCAACACAAGGGTTGCCGGTCAACTTATCCTTAGCAAGAAGTCCGATAACTTTAGAAGCGGCGGCACCTGCTTGCGAAACGGTTTCAGGGATATCCTTGGGTCCTTGACAGGCACCTGAAAGGAAGACACCGGCTGTAGGACTTTCAACAGGACGAAGCTTGGGGTGTGCTTCGGTGAAGAAGTCGTTGGTATCCATACTTGCTGTAAGCATAGTGGCAAGAGGACGGGCAGATTTGTCGGGTTCAATAGCGGTTGCCAAAACAACCAAATCGGCATCTATATGTAACTGCTTGTTTGCAATCAAGTCAGAAGCCTGAACCTTAAGCTTGTCGCCCTCGGGAACTACCTTGCCTACCATACCCTTAATATATTTGACGCCATATTCTTCGACAGCGCGGCGATAGAACTCATCAAAGTTCTTACCCGGAGTTCTAACGTCTATATAGAAGACGTAAACCTCGGTATCGGGGTATTTATCCCGTGTTAGCATGGCGTGTTTTGCGGTATACATACAACAAATCTTAGAACAATATTCCTTGCCCTTTTCGGCACAAGATTCGCATCTCGAGCCAACACACTGCACAAACACGATAGTGTGTGGATGTTTTCCGTCGGAAGGACGTAACAGCTTACCTTGGGAAGGACCTGCCGCATTGGTAAGACGTTCAAACTCTAACGAGGTGATAACATCTTTAGACTGGTTGTAAGCAAACTCGTCAAACTTATCCATACTAATAGGATTAAATCCGGTTGCAACAACGATTGCACCGTATTTTTCGTTTATAAACTCATCTTTTTGAGTGTAATCGATAGCACCTGCAGCACAAACCCTTGCACATAAACCGCATTTTCCGTTTTTAAGCATGTTACACGCGTTGGGGTCGATAGTAGCAACCTTGGGAACTGCCTGAGCGAAGGGAATATATATTGCAGGACGGTTATCCATTCCTAAATTAAATTCGTTAGGAACCTTCTTCATCGGACATTTCTCAACACAAGCACCGCAACCTGTACAAATATCTTCCTTGACGTATCGTGCATTCTTTTTGATAGTAACGTCAAAGTTTCCAACAAAGCCTTGAACGTCGGTAACTTCGCTATAAGAAAAAATGCGAATTTTTTCGTTTTGTGCAACGTCCACCATTTTAGGTGTTAAAATACATGCCGCACAGTCAAGTGTAGGGAAGGTTTTGTCAAGCTGAGCCATTTTACCGCCGATGGTAGGTTTCTTTTCAACAATATCTACAGGGAAACCTGCGTCAGCAATATCAAGAGCCGTTTGGATACCGGCAATACCGCCGCCGATTACAAGCGCACGTTTGGTAACGGGCGATTCGCCAGGAGTAAGCGGAGCATTAAGGTTAACCTTCGCTATAGCCGCTTTTCCTAAAATAATAGCTTTTTCGGTACCGGTTAAAATGTCTTTATGTACCCAAGAACATTGCTCACGAATATTGGCTATTTCAACCATATAAGGATTAAGTCCTGCCGCTGCCGCAGTTTTGCGGAAGGTGGCTTCGTGCATTCTCGGTGAACAAGAACAAACAACAATACCTGTAAGATTGTGCTCCTTAACGGCGTCTTTTATCATATCCTGTCCTGCCTGAGAGCACATATATTGATAATTGGCGGAAAAGACCACACCGGGTTCGTTTTTCAAGGCTTCGGATACCGCTTCAACATCAACTGTTGCTGCAATATTACTGCCGCACCAACACACAAAAACACCAACTCTTTGCATCTGTCTTTTCCTCCTTTATTTTGTATATTTTCTAAAAGCGCTGACCAACAACTGTTGCGGAGTATCCTCGTCAACAATTGCAGGAACGCTGTCAGCAGTCATACGGTTTGCACCTTGTTTTCTAATTGCGGCAAGACGAACAGCCTCAACCACTTTGGCAGGTTCAACACCACGGGGGCACCTGTCAATACAAGCAAAACAAGATAAACACTTATAAAGTGACTCTGAATTTAGCAGCGGCTCAATATCTCCGCTTTCAACCATATTGACAAACTGATGCGGATGATATTCCATTTCGTCATACGCAGGGCAGGTGGCAGAGCACTTGCCGCAGCGCATACATTTGCTCGGATTAACACCGCTTATGCGTATAATTTCCTCTTGAAGATACTTGTTATTCATTTGTATCCTCCTTTACGCCGAGAGCCTCTGCCAAAAGTTCTGTGAAATAAACCACAGGAATATCCGCACCGCTTTTTATAAGATTGTACTTACAAAGCGGACATGCGGTTATTATCATTTCGGCACCTTGAGCTTTTGCGTTTTCTATAATCTGGTTGCTGTTTTTCTTAGCAGCCTTTGGACTTTCAACTGAAATGTAACCGCCGCAGCATTCATTTCTTCTTGCATAAACGATAGCTTCGGCTCCCAAAGCTTTAATGAAATCCTCCATAATAGTAGGATTCTCAGGGTCGTCCATACGCATAACACTATTGGGACGAAGGAGCAAACAACCGTAATAAGCGGCAATTTTTTTACCCTTAAGGCTATTTACTACCTTTTCCTTCAATGTATCAAAGCCCACTATGTCGCGTAACATTTCAAGATAGTGATATACTTCGGTTTCACCTAAATAACCACCCTCGTCAGCCATATATGTATTAATTTTGTCTGCAAACGCTTGGTTGGTTTTTACGGCATGGTTTGTTTGCTTTATAACATTGTGACAAGCCGAGCAAACCGTTATTAATGGTTGATTTTTGTTTTTTGCGTCCTTTAACGCACGGACCGAAGAGAGCTTTGTGGCAACCTCGTCGTTGGCGGTGGTGAAAACGCCGCCGCAACATTGCCAGTTTTCGATTTCTTCCAAAGTGACACCTAAGGCTTCAGCTGATTTGTATGCGTACAAATCAAGGTCTTTAGCCTTGTTTTTTAAGGTGCACCCAGGGAAATAACTAACCTTCATCAATATACCTCCGAATTAAACCATCTGTTCGGGATGGAAGACCTCATCAAATTTTTCAGCAGTCAAGAAGCCAAGCTCAACACATGCTTCTTTGAGCGAAATATTGTCCTTAAATGCTTTTTTAGCAGTTTTTGCAGCATTCTCATAACCAATATAAGGATTAAGTGCGGTAACAAGCATTAAAGAGTTGTGGAGATTGTGATGCATCTTCTCTTTATTTGCTTTAATGCCAACAGCACAATTTTTATTGAATGAAACAATAGCCTCAGCCAAAAGTCTTGCAGACTGCAAGAAATTATAGATAGCGACGGGCATAAATACGTTAAGTTCAAAGTTGCCCTGAGAAGCAGCCATACCAACTGCAACGTCGTTACCCATAACCTGAACGGCTACCATTGTAACTGCTTCACACTGAGTGGGGTTTACCTTGCCGGGCATGATTGAAGAGCCAGGCTCATTTTCGGGAATGAAAATTTCGCCAAGACCGTCACGTGGACCGGAAGCTAACCAACGAATATCGTTAGCAATCTTCATCATATCGCAGGCGAGGGCCTTAATAGCACCGTGTGCAAATACGAGCTCGTCTTTAGAAGTAAGAGCATGGAATTTGTTGGCTGCGGTAATAAACTCTTTGCCGGTGATTTTAGAAACTTCTTCAGCAACACCTTCGTCAAAGCCTTTAGGAGCGTTAAGGCCTGTACCGACAGCGGTACCGCCGAGAGCTAATTCACGAAGCGGTGCGATAGAACGGGTGATAAGTTCAACGTCTTTTTCAAGACTGGATCTCCATCCGCTGATTTCTTGGCTAAAGGTAATGGGGGTTGCATCTTGAAGATGTGTTCTACCGCTCTTTACAATACCTTCGTTTTCGGCTTCAAGTCTTTTAAATGTAGCAATAAGCTCTTCTGTTGCAGGAATAAGCTTATCTTCAAGGCTTAAAACAGCTGCAATGTGCATTGCAGTGGGGAATGTATCGTTAGACGACTGGCTCATGTTAGAGTCATCGTTGGGGTGGAGAAGTGTTTTACCTAAAATTTGATTACCGCGGTTAGCAATAACCTCGTTAGAGTTCATATTAGACTGTGTGCCCGAACCGGTCTGCCATACGACAAGAGGGAAATGGTCGTTAAGCTTGCCTGCCATTACCTCGTCACAAGCGGCCATAATAGCACCGAGCTTTTCGTCGGTCATTTTTTCGGGGCGAAGCTTATTGTTGGTGATAGCTGCTGCCTTTTTGAGTACACCGAAAGCATGTATAATCTCTCTGGGCATAGTTTCAATTCCCACACCAATTTCAAAATTTTCGTGGCTTCTTTGTGTCTGTGCTGCCCAAAGACGGTCAGCAGGCACCTTCATTTCACCCATAGAGTCATGTTCAATACGATAATTCATTTTTATACCTCTTTCTTTAAATATTTAAACTGGCAATCAATTCCTTGAGGACTTTGGCACTATTATGTAAAGCTGCAATTTCATCATCAGCAAGAGGAAGTATGATTTTAGAATGGGCACCCTTGTTGCCGACAACGTTGAGGAGGCTTAAACACACATCGTCAATACCGTATTCACCGTTCAGCATGGTCGATACGGTAAGCGTGGTATCTGTACCGCTTAATAAGCATTTACAAATGTGACAAACCGAAATCGAAACCGCATAGAAAGTGGCACCCTTCTGCCGAATGATTCTGGCACCGGATTCGCGCATATATTCTTCCACTTTACTCAAACCAAATTCAGGATATTCTTTATCGGTTTGAATAGCTTCTTTAAAATTTTTTACCGGCACATTGGAGATGTTAGCAAGAGACCACGGAACGAAGGAGCTGTCGCCATGCTCTCCGAGTACGTAAGCGTGTACATTTTTTGGGTTTACGGAATAGCATTGCGAGATTCTGGCACGAAGTCTTGTTGTATCCAACACTGTTCCCGAGCCGATGACACGCTCCTGAGGTAAGCCAGTATGTTTGAGGAAAACATAGGTTAATACGTCAACAGGGTTACTTACAATAACGTATGTGGCCCTTGGAGCAATCGGCACAACATTATCGGCAATGCTCTTGATAATATCCACATTGGATTGTGCAAGGTCAAGGCGCGTTTGACCGGGCTTTCTTGCCATACCTGAAGTAATAACAATAATATCAGAATCTTTGGCATCAGCATACGTTCCCGCATAAATATCTGCTGGGTTACAAAAAGAAACACCCTGCCTGATATCCATTGCTTCACCAAGCGATTTTTCTTCATCAATATCGATCATAACGATTTCAGAAGCAATTGCCATAATAGTAAGCGTGTAAGCAATTGTTGAGCCGACATGACCTGAACCGATAACTGTAATTTTGTTCATACAAATACCCCTTTTTTTATGAATGTAATGTAAATTTTTAAACATTAATAAGTCAAAAAAATACTTTTCAAGTTATTTTATCATATAAATGCTTGAATTTCAATTGTTATTTGACAAAAAATTCACAAATTAATTTAACAAAAAATCTACAAATTTTGTTCCTTTTTGTATTTATTTTGTATTTATATAGAAATGTTGATTTTTGAGATTTCTTATGGTAAAATAATTAAGCCGTGCCAATTGAACATAACAAGGTACAGTTTAAACAATTTTACAAAATTTGCGAAAAACAGAAATTTAAACTCGATTCGGGAACTATAAGATATGTAGAACAAAAAACAAATATGTTCTTTCGTACAAAAGAAAACTAAGATTATACGCTTTTATTAAGCTACAAAACTCGACAAAGGCTTGCTTTTTTAGAGGTAACCTGTTATAATAACACTAAGTAATTGTGTCTTGACGAAACAGATTGATATCACTTGTTCTTATGGTATTTGGTACAGATACGGCGTTAGGACTTAAAATAAGAAATTAGCAAATTCAAAAAGATTCAGCAGAATCTAATGAAGATATGTAAGTCACTTTATTGAGATTGAGGAGATTTTTAAATGGACACCTTGGGCAAAAATGAATTTAAAAAATCAGTTTTAATGTTTTGTCCGACTTTTTTTGGATATGAGAAGCGTGTTGCAGAGGCAATCAGTGCTGAAGGAATTGATGTCGACCTTTATGA
>CAYQFD010000084.1:0-6164 GCA_964416795.1 uncultured Ruminococcus sp.
TAAAAAACCGAAACACCCAAAAAGGTATTTCGGTTTTTGGTGATCCATCGGGGATTCGAACCCCGGACACCTTGATTAAAAGTCAAGTGCTCTGCCAACTGAGCTAATGAATCAAATGCTTGTCTTTTAGACAGCTTTAATATTATATCAACAGTGGGCATTAATGTCAATAGTAAATTTGCATTTTTTTAAAAAAATTGGGGAAATTTTTGCTCAAAAAATAAAAAAACTATAATCTGCAAAGCTATTATTAAAGGTAAACCAAGCATAAACTTATTATGCAGTGTTTTATGCCTAATTATTCGCATAGTTAAATACATTGTTACACTGCCGCCAAGAATCGCATAGAGTAACAATGTATTTTCTTTTACTCGCCATTTTCCTACCCTTGCGTTATGCTTATCAACAACTGTTAGAATTAAGGCTACAATATTTATAACAAAAAAATAATATAACATTAACTATCACCGAGGATATATTAACATTTTTATACAACTTTTTCAATCTGTTTCTTTAGCTTTCCAATAATTCTTTTTTCAAGCCGCGAAATATATGACTGTGAAATACCTAAGGTATCGGCGACTTCCTTTTGAGTGTATTCCTCATAGCCGTTCATACCAAAACGCATTTCCATTATTTGTCTTTCTCTCGGCGGTAAGCCCGCGACAAACGTATTTAACTGTATTCGTTCGTCTTCCTGTTCAATACCCCTACAGATTTCATCAGCATCGCTGCCCAAAACGTCGGATAACAACAGCTCGTTACCGTCCCAATCAATATTAAGCGGTTCATCAATAGAAATATCGTTTTTATGTGATGAGCTCTTTCTTAAAAACATAAGTATCTCGTTCTCTATGCATCTTGAAGCATAGGTCGCCAGTTTAATATTACGTTCAGGACAAAACGTATTAACAGCCTTTATAAGACCTATAGTGCCTATTGAAATCAAATCCTCAATGCTAACCCCTGTGGAGTCGAACTTTTTTGCAATATACACCACGAGCCGCAAATTATGGACAATCAGCTTATCACGTGAATTATCATTATTTTTTAGCAAAAGTTCATTTTCTTCTCCGGCAGAAAGTGGCGGCGGAAGCTTCTCTGCACCGTTAATGTAAAATGTCGGCTTTAAAAATCCGATTTTGAAAAGAAATTTTATAAATTTTAACTTAAGCTTCATATTATCACTCACAATAAAATTTTTGGATTAACTATTGCATTATAACCGTCTTTAAGTTCGGTCTTAGACTGTGCCAAAATCGGTTTTTCAATATTAACCGTTTTGTTTGCTGTTTTAATAACCGCACTGTCACAGCGGTACCCCTTTAGAAAATCCTCTCCCGTAACTGTAGCACACGGAACAATTCTGAAGCGTGATTTTAATTTTTCATCCGTAAAATCGCCCTCAAAACCAAAGAGCGCTTTAAAAGACGAATTGTCAGCTATAATAATCTCTGACTTACCAAAATAATCAGACACAGAATTCCCTGTATCAACTATTGCTTTAAGTTTAATACTTTTGCTGTCGCTTGTGAGGGTTATTTCACAGCATTCAGCAGTATGGGAAGATTTTTTAAAAATTCTGCTTAAAAATGTTATAAGTAAATAAAATACAACTGTAGAAGCGCAAATAAAAATCGGCGAGATTTCAAAATATGTAACACCGTTATCAATTAACATTCCTGACGGCTTAAAAACATTCGAAACGGCATAGATTATTCCTGCGTAAAGCGAGGTAATAGAAAACAGAAAAAAACAAAACTTTGAAAATTGCCGTAATTTTTTTAAACCTATTACCGTTAACGTCATTATAAAACTTAAAATTATCTTATATAACAAATCAAACAGTATGTTATTAATCGGGAAAAATATGTAAAGTGAAGAAATACCGCCGATAAATGCTGATAATATAACACGAAATATTCTAACCTTACTTTCCGTTAATTTTACAGTAAGCAATAACAGAAAGTAATCCACAAGAAAATTTACAAGAATTAAAATATCGGTATATATTATCAAGATAATCACCTTTTATATTATACTTTTAATATGGTGCAAAAAATGTCGAAATGCATATAAAAAAAAGATTACTTAAACGAAAAATTAATCGAATAAGTAATCTTATAATATGTATGAATTTTGCCACATTGAAACAAATCTACTCTATGTTATTAAAATCCTTAAGCTTACCGTTGTAAATCTGTTTGCTTCCGCGCAATTCCAGAAAATCTATAGGTTTTACAATCGGCTTTAATTCTTCAGAGCCGGCAACATTGAATTTTTGCAGAACAAACCTTGCAAATTCCGAACAGTAAAACCTGTTTTTAATCTCTTTATGAATTTGGAATCCTGCAAATATTAAACCCAAATAATTATAGCCGTATTTATGCTTATTTTCATTCATTTCACTTAGAAACTGACGCATTTCATTATGTACGGACTTTTCAACAGGAACGGATAAAACTAACACCCTTGTATTTGAAAAACGCTTAAAGGTTCCCCAAAAGGGCGATTCAATAACAAAACCGCCCCAAAACGGAAAGTAAGAAAGCTTTCTGCCGAAAGAAAACATATAACGAAGGTCAGAATCAAGTCCAATTGAAACGTGGTTATACTCTGCGCGGGTAATAAGCTTTAATAAATTTGAAATAATAGTTCCTGTCTGACTTATAACTATGTAAATTTGTTCTTCTGCCTTAATAGTAGAAATTTTTAACACTCCCTCTCGACAAAAAGCGACAACTACTAATTAATATAATATCAAAAAGCCAGCCGAAAAGCAAGTTATATTTGACTCGCCAATTTAAATGTGGTATCATAAATAAAAATCGAAAGAAGAGATTGTATGAATAATATTTGGCACGATATGCCTGAAAACAGAATTAATCCAGAAGATTTTATATGTGTAATCGAAATTTCAAAGGGCAGTAAAAAGAAATACGAGCTTGATAAAGAAACGGGATATATTATTCTTGACCGTATTTTATACACTTCAACTCATTATCCTGCTAACTACGGCTTTATACCGTTAACATACGGCGATGATAACGACCCGCTTGACGTGCTTTTGCTTACAACTGAAAGCCTTGACCCGCTGACCCTTGTGCGCGCCTACCCTATCGGTGTTATAACAATGGTTGACAGTAATATGAGTGACGAAAAAATAATTGCAATTCCGTTTAATGACCCAACCTACAACGGATACAAAGATATCGATGAGCTTCCTAAACACATTTTTGATGAAATGTGCCATTTCTTCGAGGTATATAAAAACCTCGAATACAAGGAAACTGCCGTTAACGAGGTTCAAGGCAGAGATGAGGCGCTTAAAATAATAAAGAGTGCTATGGATAATTACAATAATAAATTCAAGGCATAAGAAATTCCCCGTTGAACATTCAACGGGGAATTTTTTTAATCACAGCAAGGGTCTGATTTTTGTGCTTTTTGGGACTTTTCGGCAGGTTTAATATTATCCCCTATGCCTGTAGTCTCTGTAAATATTGCGTTACTTGTAACGGCATTTACGGCATCGGTAGGAATAATAAGTTTAGATGCTGTACCGTTAGACATATTAACAAGCGCCTCGTACTTTTTAAGTTCAAGCACCGCAGCATCTACGCCTGCGTCTTTTAAAGCTTTAAGACCATCAGCCTCTGCTTTTTTTGCAAGGTAAATAGCCTTTGCCTCACCCTCTGCCAAAGCGATTCGTGCGTCTCTCTCGCCCTCTGCGGCAAGAATCATAGCCTGCTTGTCACCCTCGGCTCTTGTGATAGCAGCGGCTTTATGACCTTCTGCCTGTAAGAGAGTTTCTCGTCTGTCACGCTCAGCCTTCATTTGTTTTTCCATTGCAGACTGTATTTCTTCGGGCGGAATAATGTTTTTAAGCTCAACGCGGTTTACTTTAATACCCCATTGGTCAGTGGCATCATCTAAAATAGCAGTCATTTTACCGTTAATTGTATCTCTTGAAGTAAGCGTACCGTCTAACTCAAGCTCACCAACTAGATTTCGAAGTGTAGTTGCAGTCAGATTTTCAAGAGCATTGATAGGATTTACGACTCCATAGGTGTAAAGCTTAGCATCAAAAATACGGAAATAAACAACAGTATCAATTCGCATTGTAACATTATCTTTAGTGATAACAGGCTGAGGAGGTGAATCAAGCACCTGCTCTTTAAGGGTGATTCGCTTGGAAATCTTTTCAAGTAGCGGTATCTTAACGTGAAGTCCTGCTCCCCAAGTAGTCTTATATTTACCTAAAAACTCAATAACATATTCATGTGCCTGAGGAACAACACGGACATTAGGAATAAGTATAATTAAAACAACAACAAGAATAATGAAAAAAATCATATAAATTCCCCTTATTTGAAATTATTTTACAAGAGCTGTTAAAAGCTTTTTGTTGTTTGAGAAAACAGGCAGAAAATTATCAAATGAAGATAAAAAGTGCTTATCCTCACAGAGCATTTCTCTGATAGCAGCAGTAACAGTTTCGTTATTGTAAGCCGCAGCACAAAGGACAGCTATCATTACATTTACTGTGTCCTTATCACCCTTAACATATGCATCCTCTAAAACATCATAGAATTTTTTAACCTGTTTTTTGGTGCCGTTTTCAAAAAGATTTACAAGCAGAGGCACTAAATGCTCTCCGAAGAAGTTGAGATAGAGGAAATTACCGTATACTGCAACGTGAGATTTATAATCATCCTTAATTGCAGGAAAAACATCAAGCATTTTCTTGGTAAAGCCTTGTATGTTCATACTGTCCGACTTCGAAGCTGTAGGTAGGTCGATTGCAGACGTATCAGCAACTCTTTTTACCTTGATACCGAATTCTTTGCGAAGAGTAGACACAAAATCAATACCAACAGAAGCGGCATCCTTAGCATTCTGAGAATCATCAAAAAGCCAAGCATTAATTTCTTTGAACTCAGCTTCTTCCTCATTATTTTTCTCAGCAATCGAAAGTGTATACATTTGTCTTGCTTCTTCGTATTTAACAGCAATTAATTTATCTTCACCCTCAAACATATTTTCGCTGTTTAAGCTGTAGCCCTGTTCACTTAAAAAGGGTTGCATTTCATTAATTACATTTTCAAAATATCTATTATCCAATTTAAAACTCACATCCATATTTATTGTTTAATATATAATAACACAATTAAAATTTTATTGCAAGATACAATTAATTGATATATAATGTTCATATCAATTGATTTAGGAGCAAATTATGAATCTTTCTGATGCAAATACTCTAAAATCTCTGCTCGCAAAGCATGGATTTTCTTTTAAAAAAAGCCTTGGTCAAAACTTTTTGATTGACAGCTCTGTTTGTCCGCAAATGGCAAAGTCTGCTTGTGATAAAAACACAGGTGTTCTGGAAATAGGACCGGGTATAGGTGTCCTTACCGCCGAGCTTTCAAAAGAGGCAAAAAAAGTTGTAGCAATAGAGCTTGACGAACGCCTTAAAAAGCTTTTACCCATAACGCTTGAGGGTTGCGATAATGTCGAAATTATTTACGGTGACGCTATGAAGCTAGACCTTAAAAAAATTATAGAAGAACATTTTTCAGACTGTGAAAAGGTTGCTGTATGCGCTAATCTTCCCTACTACATCACCTCGCCTATTGTTATGATGCTGTTAGAAAGCAAATTACCGATTGAGAGTATTACGGTTATGGTGCAAAAAGAAGCCGCAGAGAGACTATGCGCTAAAGTTGGTACAAGGCAATCGGGTGCGGTTACAGTGGCAGTCAGTTACTATTCTGATGCTGAAATTCTTTTCCCAGTAGGTAGAGAAAGCTTTATGCCCTCTCCTAATGTTGATTCCGCAGTTATAAGGCTTAGTGTTCGTGAAAAACCGCCTGTTAGCGTAAAGGACGAAAAGGAATTTTTCAGACTTGTTAAAGCCTGCTTTGCACAAAGGCGAAAGACGCTTGTTAACACTGTTTCAAACACATTAGGTATAAGTAAAGAGAATATTCGAAGTGCACTCTCAAAGTTGGGGCTAACAGACACCGCGCGTGCCGAGGAGCTTACCATTGAGCAGCTCGCAAAATTATCTGATATTCTATAAAAAGAGGACTCTTTAAGAGTCCTCTTTTTATACCTCAATAATATCCTGTTTTGAAAATGAATAAATAATTTTCTGCTTA
>CAYQFD010000085.1:0-6127 GCA_964416795.1 uncultured Ruminococcus sp.
ACAAAGCATATAATAACCTTGCCGTAATTTGCTCATAATAACACTATAATAATCTTTCTCAAAACAATGAAAATGGGAGGTTCTATATGTTAGCAATCTTAGCCTTTCTGCCAATTCTTGCCACACTTGTTTTAATGATAGTTTTTAATTGGCCGGCAAAGAGATGTCTGCTTATTTCTTGGGTTATCTCTTGTATAATAGGTTTTTTCTTCTGGGATATTAAATTTAAAGCCTTGCTTGCAAGCTCAATTTACGGAATGCTCAGCTCAATGGATGTGCTTATAATTATAACAGGTGCAATTCTTGTTATGAATACGCTAAAAGCCTCAGGTGCTACTGCCGCAATTAATCGCGGTTTTATGAATATATGTCCTGACAAACGCGTTCAGGCTTGTATAATAGGTTTCTGCTTTTGCTCGTTTATTGAAGCCGCCGCAGGCTTTGGAACACCCGCAGCATTAGCAGGTCCGTTAATGGTTACTCTTGGCTTTCCCCCGCTTGCCGCCGCTATGATAGCACTGATTTTCGACTCAACTGCCGTTTCCTTTGGGGCAGTAGGTACACCTGTTACCGCCGCTTTGGGCGCGTTAGAGCTTTCGGGAGATGAAGCCTTCACAAAGGGCTTTACTTTCTGGACAGCCCTTCCCCACACTGTTATAGGCTCTTTGCTTCCGCTTATTGTTCTTTTGATGACAACTAAAATTTTCGGTAAGGAAAAATCCTTTAAGCCTGCACTTAAAGCTGCACCGTTTGCTTTATTTACAGGTCTTTCTTTTACTATTCCAATGCTGCTTATTTCTATTTTTATCGGTTATGAATTCGCCTCTCTGTTAGGAGCGCTTTTGGCTATTGCTATAACTGTTATAGCGGCAAAAAAAGGATTCCTTATTCCTAAAGAGTCTTGGGACTTCGGCAACCCTGACAGTTGGGACAAGGAGTGGCTTGCAACAAGTAAGATATCCCCCGTAACAGAGTCGAAAATGTCGGTTATGATGGCATGGATGCCTTACATTATAATTGCTTTAATTCTGGTTGTAACCCGTATTCCGCAATTACAACTAAAGGGAATACTTACAGGCGGTGCACCTTTTGTTATTAGGATTGATAACATTTTAGGATTTGAGAATCTTGATTGGAGCTTAAAATGGGCTTATCTCCCCGGTACTTTTTTTATAATAGTCGCAGTAATCACGAACTTTATACACAAAATGGACAGAGAAAAAATTAAGCAATCCTGGAGGGCTACTGCAAAACAGGTTTCGGGCGCGGCTTTGGCTTTACTCTTCGGTTTAGCGCTTGTTGAGGTTATGAAGTATAAGGGTGCAGCGGGTACCAGTATGCTTGACGATATGGCAAATGCTCTTTCAAAGGTAGGCAAATGGCTTTATGTTCTTATTTCCCCGTTTATCGGCGTTCTTGGAGCTTTTGTTTCAGGCTCTGCAACAGTTTCAATGAACCTTTTTTCAAATTTGCAGTTGGGTACCGCAACAGTTCTCAATTTGCCAACAGTATTTACTATTTCGATGCAGTGTGTCGGCGCGGCTGTTGGGAATATGGTTTGCATCAACAACGCAGTTGCCGCAAGCGCTACTATTGGCACCACCGGTAAAGAGGGTAAGCTTATTAAACTAAATGCCATTCCAATGCTTATTTATTCATTAGGCACTGCTACAATATTCTATATAGCTCTTGCTATTGGAATTAATCCGTAAGAAAACGGCTTTCTCAAACGAGAAAGCCGTTTTAAATATTAAAAAAATTCTTTTGAAAACCTCTTGACTTTAGCGCGGTGATGTGGTAGAATGTGAAAGTATTTTTCGAACAGGAGTATTAGATTTATGCTAAAAAAAGGAAAAAACGATATAGAAAAGCTTTACAAGGCAATACTTACTCTTAAAACCAAGGACGAATGCTCTGCATTTTTCGATGATATTTGCACCATTCAGGAGCTTGAAGCCTTAGCGCAGAGATTAGAGGTTGCCTGCAATTTATGTGAGGGCAAAAGCTATGTTGACATTAATAAAACTACAGGCGCCAGCACAGCCACTATCTGCCGTGTAAGCAAGGCGCTCAATTACGGCGACGGCGGATATAAAACAGTAATCGAAAGGTTAGAAAAAAATGCAGATTGACCAGAACATATTAAAATTTGAGGAAAAAGCGGTATTCACACTCAGAAGTCTTTATTCGCAATACGGCTACCGCCAATTTAAAATGAGTAAATTCGAGGAATACGACCTTTACTCAAAAAACAAAGATTTCCTAGTGTCAGACGGGGTTATAACCTTTAACGATGTGGGCGGTAAGCTTTTAGCCTTAAAGCCTGACGTTACCCTTTCTATTATCAAAAACTCAAAGGACCAAAAGGGTGTTACTGAGAAATATTATTACAATGAGAATGTTTACAGAATTTCCGAAACCTCACATACATATAAGGAGATTATGCAGGCAGGTCTTGAATGTATTGGCGACATTACCGAAGAGCAGGTTTTTGAAGTGACCTTACTCGCAGTGAAGAGCCTTGAAATGATTTCCGAAAATTTCCGTTTAGGTCTTTGCCATATCGGTCTTATAAACGCACTGCTTTACGACTACGGTGTCGAAGATTCGCTGAAACAGGCGATTTTTACAGCCGTAAACGAAAAGAATTCAGGCGAACTCAAAAAGCTTTTAAACAAGCAGCAGTTTGACGCCTTAAAATGCCTTACAAAGAGTTATAAAAGCTTTGAAGAAACTTTAAAAGCAGTTAAAAATGCCGCAATTAGTGAAAACGCAGTAAAGTGCTTAGACGAACTCGAAAATGTATGCCTGAGCCTTAAAGAAAAAGGTTATAGTGATAAAATAAGCATCGATTTTTCTATTGCAAGCTTCAGCGGTTATTACAGCGGAATAATTTTCAAGGGATTTATAGGCGGTATTGCTTCGCGCGTGATTTCGGGCGGTCAGTACGATAAACTGATGAAGCGTATGGGAAGAAACTCTTCTGCACTCGGCTTTGCGGTTTATCTCGACACGCTGGAAAGAATAAACGAAACTCCTGCTGATGACGGTTTTATAAATGTCGCTCTTCCTAAAGGCAGACTTGGTGAAAAGGTTTACAGTATGTTTGAAAAAACAGGGTTTGACTGTCCCTCAATTAAAGAAACCAACCGAAAGCTGATTTTTGAAAATAACGAGAAGAAACTGAGATTTTTCTGGGTTAAGCCCTCGGACGTTGCAATTTATGTTGAACGCGGTGCGGCAGACATAGGTGTTGCAGGAAAGGATATTTTGCTTGAATACACCCCCGATGTTTACGAGCTTTTGGACCTTAACATAGGTAAATGCCGAATGGCAGTTGCGGCAAAAAAAGATTTTGTAGATGACACTTCAAAAACACTCCGCGTGGCAACCAAGTTTTCAAACATAGCAAAAAAATATTACGCCGAAATGTGCCGAGATATTGATATCATCCATCTAAACGGCTCTATAGAAATCGCCCCCATTTTAGATTTAAGCGATGTTATTGTAGATATAGTTGAAACGGGCAAAACCCTGCTCGAAAACGATTTGGCACCGTTTGAAACTATAGTTCCGATAAGTGCAAGACTTATTTCAAACAAAGCGTCTTTCGGCTTTAAGGCAGAAAGAATTGAACAGATTAAAAAAGGACTCTTAGCCGAGGTGACCAAAAATGATTAAAATTATGAAATACGGCGAAATTTCAAAGGACGAAATTTTCGCTCGAGGTAAAACCTCATTTGATGTAGGTGATATTGTAACCGATATTATAAATAATGTTAGGGCAAACGGCGATAAAGCGCTTTTTGAATACTGCGAAAAGTTTGACAAGGCAAAGCTTTCTGCTCTCGAAGTAACTGACGCCGAAATTGAAGAAGCATTTTCATTGGTAGAACCACGCTTTATTGAAATTCTCAAAAAAGCGGCAGAAAATATCCGTGAATTTCATAAAAGACAGGTTCGCAACAGCTTTATTATAAACGAGCAGGACGGTATAGTTACAGGTCAAAAGGTGACACCCATTGAAAAGGTTGGTCTTTATGTACCGGGCGGTACTGCGGCATATCCCTCAACCGTTCTTATGGATAGCATCCCCGCAAAAATCGCGGGCTGCAGTGAAATCCTAATCACCACTCCCCCCTCTGTCGACGGCAAGGTTAATCCTGTTATTTTAGCAGCGGCAAAGATTGCAGGGGTAGACAGAATTTTCAAGGTGGGCGGTGCACAGGCTGTTGCTGCTCTTGCATACGGCACAGAGAGTGTACCCAAGGTTGATAAAATTGTAGGCCCCGGCAACGCCTTTGTTGCAGAAGCAAAGCGTCAGGTTTTCGGACTTGTATCAATAGATATGATAGCAGGACCGAGCGAGATTTTGGTAATAGCCGACGGAAAATCAAACCCCCGTTTTGTAGCGGCAGACCTTCTTTCTCAAGCAGAGCACGACAAAATGGCAAGCGCAGTGCTTGTTACCGACAGTATGGAGTTAGCACAAAATGTAAGTGATGAAATTGAAAGACAGTTAAAGGAGCTTCCGCGCGAGGAAATCGCAAGAACCTCTATTGATACAAACGGCAAAATTATAGTAGCCGACAATATTTCAGACGTAATAGCTGTTTCAAACGAAATCGCACCCGAGCATCTTGAGCTTTGTGTGGACAATCCTTTCGATTATCTTGATAAAATCAAAAATGCAGGCAGTATTTTTATGGGAAGATACTGTCCCGAAGCATTGGGAGACTATTTTGCAGGTCCTAACCACACCTTACCCACCTCTGGCACTGCAAGATTCTCTAGTCCCTTATCTGTTGACGATTTTGTTAAAAAATCTCAATACACATACTACACTAAAGAGGCTCTTTTCAAAGTGGCTGAGGATGTTACTTTCTTTGCCGAAAAGGAAGGACTCTCTGCTCACGCTAAAAGTGCAACTATAAGATTGGAAGATAAATAATGAGCATTTTTTTGAATGAAAGACTTCAAAAGCTAGAAGCCTATACCCCTGGTGAACAACCACAGGATAAAAAATATATAAAACTAAATACAAATGAATCACCCTTTCCCCCGTCGGAAAATGTGATAAAAGCAATAACCGAACAGGAAATTAAAGATTTAAGACTTTACTGCGACCCCGAATGTAAAAAACTTCGCAGGGCATTGGCAAACCTTTATAATGTTAATGAAAACAATATTTTTCTTTCCAACGGTTCGGATGATATTTTAAACTTTGCGTTTATGGCTTACGGGCAAAGCGGTGCGGCTTTTGCAGACATAACCTACGGTTTTTACAGTGTTTTCGCAGAGCTTTACGGTATAACACCTACAATTATTCCGCTAAAAGACGATTTTACTCTTGACATCGACGCTTTTTGCGGTCAAAATAAGTTGGTGGTTATTGCAAATCCCAATGCGCCGACAGGAATTGAAATTTCGCTTGAATGCATTGAAAAGATTTTAAAAAGTAACCCTCAAAGTATAGTTTTAATAGACGAAGCTTATGTTGACTTCGGCGGTACTTCCTGTGTGGAGCTAACACGTGAATATAAAAATCTTTTATGTGTCGGCACCTTTTCAAAATCGAGAAGTCTTGCAGGGGCAAGGCTAGGCTTCTGTATAGCAGACAGTGAGCTTATTGAGGACCTCGAAAAAATCAAGTATTCTACCAATCCGTATAATATCAACCGTCTGACACAAATAGCGGGTGAAAACGCAATTCTCGATAACGCTTATTATATGGATAACTGCAAAAAAATCATAGAAAACCGTGAATACACAAAACAGCAACTCGAAAGCTTAGGGTTTACTCTGCTTGATTCAAAGGCAAATTTCATTTTTGCGAAAAGCGATAAAATAAGCGGCTTAGAGCTTTATGAAAAATTAAAAGAAAAAGGTGTTTTAATCCGCCATTTTAGTAAAGACAAAATCAAAGAATACAACCGAATAACAATAGGCAGTAAAGAGGAAATGGAAGTATTCATATTGAAAGTTAAAGAAATATTAGGTGAAAAATTATGAGAACAGCAAAAATCTCACGCAAAACAAACGAAACAGATATTAAACTAACGCTTAATATTGACGGAAAGGGCGAATCAAAAATAGATTCGGGCTGTGGCTTTTTAGACCATATGCT
>CAYQFD010000086.1:0-6080 GCA_964416795.1 uncultured Ruminococcus sp.
CGTTTTTGCTGATTTTTACTGTTATCGGTGCTGTTGTGATGAAAGGTAATCCTTTCTTTGTTCAGGAAAGACCGGGCAAAGACGAAAAAATATTTAAACTTATAAAGTTTCGCACTATGACTTGCGAAAAGGATAAAGATGGGAAACTGTTACCGGATAAGGACCGTTTAACGAAATACGGAAGAATATTACGCGCGACTTCAATAGACGAATTGCCTGAACTTATTAATATTCTAATTGGAGATATGTCTATTGTAGGACCAAGGCCGTTGGGCATAAAATACATACCATATTATACCGAAGAGGAAAGGCACAGGCACGATGTTTTGCCTGGGTTAACTGGTTTGGCACAAGTTCGAGGACGAAACAATCTTACTTGGGAAGAAAAGTTCGCTTATGATATAGAATATGTCAACAACGTATCTCTTTTATTTGATATAAAAATTATATTTGATACTGCAATAAAGGTATTTAAGCGAGAGGGAATAGGCCAAGGCGAACAACGTCCGATTAGTTTACATATTGAGAGAGAAATGAGATTACAGGAAGAGAAGGTGCACAAATAAGATGATACAAATGAATGAAAAAAATCAAAAACAATCAAATTGTTAGAAAATCATATTATCTTATTCGCGGAATTGTAAATAAAAAGGTTCTAATCGGGCGCGCTGAAAATACCTTAGATTTGTTTAAAATATCTTTTAATAATGAGCAGGAAAAGCTAAAGCATTTGTAAAAGAATTGGCACAAGTTGTCCCCTCTAATAGATATACAGGATGGGATATCGCCTTAACTGAGAACGGTTGGATTATGGTTGAAGCGAACAGACGCGGTCAGTTTATATGGCAAATACCGGAATTAAAGGGCACTCGCAAAGAACTTAAACAACTACTTAAAAGACTAAATCTAAAATATTGAATGTGAGGAAACGAATATGGATTTAAAAGGTAAAAAATTACTATTTTTAGATGGCTCAGGTTTAGCGGCATCTGCTGTAAAAAGGGCAAAGGAATTAGGCGTTAAAACGATTGTTGCCAATTATTATTCGCCCGAGATTTCACCTGCAAAGCTTATTGCTGATGAACAATGGAATGTGAATTTTTCTGAAATTGATAAAATGGTTGACCTCATTAAAGAAAATCATATTGACGGAATTTTTGTTGGCTGGACAGATTCTCATTTGCCTTTCTATGTTGAGTTATGCGAAAAAGCAGGGTTACCCTGCTGCGGCAATAAAGAGCAGTTTGAAATACTCTCAAACGACAAACGCAGATTTAAACAGACCTGTCTTGAATACGGCGTTCCAACTATTCCTGAGTATAAAATAGATTTGAATTTTAAAAGAGAAGATTTGGATAAAATTACATATCCTGTTTTAGTAAAGCCGGCCGATGAAAGCGGTAGCCGCGGAATTAAGAGATGCGATTCTGAGGAAGAATTAGTATCATATTACGCTGAGTTATATGAAAATTCAAAAAGCAAAAAAATACTTGTAGAAAAATATATTGACAGTCCTAAAGAGATTTATATACATTACACCGTTCAGGATGGTTATTGTAGCCTGTCTTCGACATTTATGAAGCAGAAAGCAGTGACAGAGGGCAAGGTGGCTTCTTCGGCTATTTTACACGTGTTCCCCTCGTCTTATGTTGATTTATACAGAAATACTGCAGAAAAATCAGTAGTTAAAATGTTCGAAGGTTTAGGCCTTAAAAACGGCATCGTAATGATGCAAGGCTTTATCTGTGGCGATGAGTTTTATTTCTATGAGTCCGGTTTGCGTATGGGCGGCGAGCAGTTCTATGTATTTGCTAACCCCATTAACGGAATTAATGCGTTAGATATGATGATTGAGTTTTCTGTGACAGGTAAAATGACGTGCGGTAATGCTAAAGAACAGGATAATCCTAATTTTACAAAAACCTGCTGTAATTACTATATTACGCTTAAGGCCGGAACAATCACTTCAATTTCAGGTATTGAAGAGGTTGAAAAAATGCCACAGGTATTACAAAATGCAACATTTAAGAAAATCGGCGATATAATAAGTGCGACTAATTCATTGGACCGCGTTATATATAGATTGCATGTTATGGAAGATTCGCCGGAGGGTTTGGCAAGTGTTCTTGAAAAAATCAGCAAAACATTACGCATTTTGGATCAAGACGGTAATGAAATGCAGATTGAAGAATTGACTTTTGACAGGGCACTGGAAATGATTGAAAACTCATAGTTTAACGTGTTCTATTTTAAGTACAGGAAGAAAAGTATGGTTTTTAGTAATAGTGAAATCGGCAGTGAGTTCTGGAGTGTGCCTGTATCAGAAGATGCAAAATCAATTTTTCCTGATAATACGGTTTGGTATCTTTCGGGCAGGTGCGCTTTAAGGGCAATTATCAAGGATATTAAGAGGCAAATTGATTTTAAAAAAGTTGCCTTGCCTTCTTGGTGCTGTGATTCAATGATAACTCCCTTTTTAGAGGAAAGAATAGAAGTTAAATTTTATTCTGTGTATTTTGAAAATGGCTTAAAAAAAGATTTTTCAAGTATTACAGATTGCGATGCTATTCTTTTGATGGATTATTTCGGCTTTAAAAGAGATTTCGACCTTGTTTTTGACGGAATAGTCATTAACGATGTTACTCACAGTGTTTTTTGCGGTGAGTATATTAAAGCTGATTACACTTTTGGAAGTCTCAGAAAATGGGCGGGTTTTTATACGGGCGGTTTTGCATTTTCTAATAACGGTTTATTGGAAAAGAGCGATGCTAAAACGGATTGTGAGTTTATAGAATTGCGAAAGCTTGCCATGGATGAGAAAAATTCTTATATCAGCGGAAGCTCCGATTCTAAAGAGTATCTGTCAAAGTTTGCTCAGGCAGAAGATATTTTAGAAAATTATTCTTGCGGCAACGCGGATAATATCGATATTTTGCGGGCAAATAGTTTAGATGTCGATTTTATAAGAAAAAGGCGCAGAGAAAATGCTAAGGTTATAATGAATGAGTTTTCTGATTTGACAGTTTTTTCAGAACTAAGGCAGGATGATTGTCCATTATTTGTGCCACTTCTTATTCCTGACAGCAGACGTGATGAACTACGCAAGTATCTTATTGAAAATAAAATTTATTGTCCTGTTCATTGGCCTGTGTCTGAGTTTCACAAGTTAAATTCAAAAACAAAAACAGTTTATGAACAAGAAATTAGTATTATTTGCGACCAGAGGTATTCTATTTCTGATATGGAGCATATTTGCAGCTGTATTAACAATTTTTTAAGGTAGATGTTAAATGTTTAAAGTATATTCACTTGAAAATAAACAAGAGTGGGATAATGTTGTTTGTTCATTTGATAATTATGATGTTTACCATTTAAGTGGCTATGTATCCGCTTTTAAAATTAACGGTGACGGCGAGCCTTTATTATTCTATTATGAAAACGATGGATTAAAGGGTATAAATATCGTGATGAAACGCGATATTGCAAAATGCCCGCACTTTAAAGGTTTAATACCTGAAAATACTTATTTTGATTTTGCTACGCCATACGGTTACGGTGGCTGGATACTTGAGGGTAAAACTGAAAACAGTACTCAGTTATTTTGTGAATATGAAAATTGGTGCATAGATAATAATATTGTCAGTGAATTTGTAAGGTTTCACCCTGTAATTAATAACAGTGAATTATCAGCCCAATGTTATGACGTGATTCCGCTTGGAAATACGGTGACATTGGATATTTCTTCGCCCGAAGTTATATGGGAAAATATAACGAGTAAGAACAGAAACGTTATCCGCAAGGCTGAAAAGTCGGGTGTAGAAATTAAAATCGGAAATGAACCTTGGCTTTATGAAAAGTTCACAGAGATATACAATATGACAATGGAGCACGATAATGCGGATAAGTATTACTTCTTTAGTAAGGAATTTTATGATAGCATTCGCGAGGATTTAGCAAATAACTCTCAGATTTTTTATGCTGAGAAAGACGGAGAGATAATTGCGGCTTCCATAATGATATATGCTAACGGCAAGCTTAATTATCATTTATCGGGTTCGCTTTTTGAGTACAGAACCTTTGCGCCAAGCAATTTATTGTTATATAAAGCGGCGCTTTGGGGATGCGAAAACGGATATAAAACCTTTCATTTAGGCGGCGGTGTAGGTTCAGGTGAGGATAATTTATTTAAGTTTAAAAAATCCTTTTTCCGCAAAGACGAGCTCACACGCTTTGCAATCGGCAAGAAAGTATTTATGAAAGAAAAATATCAAGAATTAGTAAAATGCAGAGGGGAAACAGACAGTAGTTTTTTCCCTAAATACAGAGCGTAAATTGGTGGGATTTGCGAGCGCTACGACCATTTTGTATCCTTAAGTATTTATTTTGATAACGAAGAAGATAATGCTTCAAATAAATGTAATTGATGGAAAAATTTTAATAATTTCGGAGATGAAAACTATGCCTAAAAAGGTGTTAATATTCGCTAATTCAAGTGTCGGATTATATTCTTTCAGGTGTGAATTGCTTCAAAAATTTATTGCTGACGGAAACGAAGTTTACTGCGCACTGCCTTTCGGTAATAGAATAGAAGACTTGGTTGAAATGGGATGTAACTGCATTGATGTAAAAATGTCCCGCAGAGGTATAAATCCATTTGAAGATTTTTCACTTATTCTCAAATACATAAAATTGATTAGAAAAATCAAACCTGATGTAGTACTTTGTTATACAATTAAGCCCAATGTTTACGGTGGAATGGCTTGTCAGTTTTTGAGAAAGCCCTATGTTGTAAATATTACCGGTTTAGGTAACGCCATTGAAAACAAGGGAATTTTACAAAAAATAGCGCTGTTTTTGTATAAAGTCGGTTTAAGAAAAGCAAGCAAGGTGTTTTTTCAAAATTCTGAGAATCAAAAGTTTATGTTGGAAAACGGTATTGTTAAGGTTGAGAATGAACTGTTGCCGGGTTCTGGCGTTAATATAAATAAACATTGTTTTGAAGAATATCCCCCCGAAAGAAAAGAAACGGTTTTTTTGATTATCGGGCGTCTTATGAAAGCCAAAGGTACTGATGAGATATTAGAGGCAGTTAAAAAGATAAAAAAAGAGTATCCAACGGCAATATTTCGTTTTATCGGTAATTATGACGGTAACTACAAAGAAAAAATTGAAAGCGCCGTAAGTGGCGGACTGATAGAATATTTAGGATATCAGTCGGACGTTCATTCCTTCATTAAAGGGTGTGATGCGATCTTACACGCTTCTTACCATGAGGGTATGTCAAATGTGTTGCTCGAAACCGCTTCTTCGGGCAGACCGATAATTGCTACAGATGTTCCCGGTTGCCGTGAAACCTTTGATAACGGTGTTTCGGGAATTGCATTTAAACCTCGTGATGTTGAGGATTTGGTGAGAGCGGTTAAGGAATTTTTGCAGTTGCCTTATGATAAAAAAGCAGAAATGGGCAAGGCAGGCAGAGAGAAAATAGAACGTGAGTTTAATCGCGATATTATTGTTGGCAAATATATAGAAATTATTGATAAAATATCAAATTGAGAGGTATTAAAAATGAGTCTTTATGAAAAAATAGTCAACAAAGAAGAAAAGATTTCTTTGGTAGGTCTTGGTTATGTAGGTATGCCGATTGCTGTTGCTTTTGCAAAAAAGGTAGATGTTATTGGATTCGACTTAAATGCTAAGAAAATAGAACTTTATAAGTCAGGTATTGATCCTACAAATGAGGTTGGTAACGATGTAATTGCTAAGACCACTGTAGATTTTACTGCAGATGAAACCAGACTCAAAGAGGCAAAGTTTCATATTGTCGCTGTTCCTACTCCTGTTAACGATGACCATACTCCTGATTTAACACCTGTAGAGGGTGCGAGCCGTATTGTAGGAAGAAATTTAACTAAGGGAAGTATTGTTGTTTACGAATCAACTGTGTATCCAGGTGTTACCGAAGAGGTATGTGTTCCTATTCTTGAGAGAGAATCAGGACTTAAGTGCGGTGTTGATTTTAAGGTTGGTTATTCACCTGAACGTATAAATCCTGGTGATAAGGTTCACCGTCTTGAAAC
>CAYQFD010000087.1:0-6051 GCA_964416795.1 uncultured Ruminococcus sp.
CTCTTAAAACCTTGCCCGAAAGGCAAATTTCAAACGGACTTTGCGAAGCGGTTAAAATGTCTTTGACTTGCGATAAAGAGTTGTTTTCTCTTTTCGAAAACGAGGATATAATGTCTAATATAGATAGGATTATTGAGGCATCTCTAAGGATTAAGAAGTATGTTGTCGAAGAAGACGAAAAGGAATCTGGGCTTCGAAAAATACTAAACTTCGGTCATACATTGGCTCACGCTATTGAAAGCGAAAACGAAATGCAAAATCTCTATCACGGCGAATGTGTAGCTTTAGGTATGATACCTATGTGCGACCAAAGCATAAGACCGCGGCTTATAAATGTACTCAAGAAACTTAATTTGCCCACAAAAATTAGTTTTAATAAGCAAACCATAATTGAGGCAATAAGCCACGATAAAAAAATGTCGGGCGACGATATAACGGTGATTTTTGTAGAAAAAATCGGTGAATATAAAATGAAGAAAATGCCACTTTCAGAGCTTTGTGAGGTGTTGGATTAATGAGAAATACACTTGGAAATAATGTGACAGTCACGCTTTTCGGTGAAAGTCACGGAGAAGCCATAGGTGCGGTGATTGACGGACTGCCTGCAGGAATAGAGGTTGATTTGGAGTTTATAAAAAGTCAGTTAACACTACGACGTCCGTCGGGTAGCATCTCAACAGGAAGAGTAGAAGAGGACAAGCTTCAAATAGTAAGCGGCGTTTTTGGCGGCTACACCACAGGTACACCCGTTTGCATTATAATTCCAAATGAAAATACCAAATCAAAGGATTATAGCGAGATTATAAACAAGGCAAGGCCCTCACACGCAGATTACGTAGCACACGTCAAGTATAAAGGCTTTGAGGATTATCGCGGCGGCGGTCATTTTTCGGGCAGAATTACTGCGGCTTTAGTTGCGGCAGGCGCTATCGCCATTTCTGCTTTAAGAAAAAGAGGTATCAATATCGGTACTCATATTTCAAGATGCGCAGGGGTTAACGATGCAAGGTTTAACGACTTGGAAAATGATATTAATTCTTTAAATAAAAAGCAGTTTGCGGTTTTAGACGATAAACAGGGCGAGCTGATGCAGAAAAAAATAACCGAGGCAAAAGCAGACGGTGACAGTGTGGGCGGTATTCTCGAAACTGCAGTAACAGGCTTGCCTGTAGGACTTGGTGAGCCTTGGTTTGACAGTGTAGAGAGTATGCTGTCCCACGCATTGTTTTCTATTCCTGCGGTTAAGGGTGTTGAATTCGGCTTAGGCTTTGAAATTGCCAATATGCAAGGCAGCACCGCTAATGACAGCTTTTATATGGACGGTGATACCGTTAAAACGCAAACTAACAACAACGGTGGTATAAACGGTGGTATTACAAACGGTATGCCTGTTATTTTCAGATGCGCTGTAAAACCTACTCCCACTATTATGAAAGAGCAGAATACGGTTGATTTTCAAAAAATGGAAGACACTGTTTTGGCGGCTCGCGGCAGGCACGACCCTTGCATTGTTCACAGAGCAAGAGTGGTGGTTGACAGTATAACCGCACTTGTACTTTGTGATTTGTTATCCCAATCAGCAGAATGGTAGGAGAGCTATGCAATACGGTTTAATTGGCGAAAAGTTAGGTCACAGTTTTTCAAAGACGGTGCATAACTTACTCGCAGACTATGATTACGAATTAAAGGAAATTGCAAGAGAAAATCTTAAAGGCTTTATGAAAGCAAAGGATTTTCGCGCTATTAATGTTACAATTCCTTATAAGGAAGCGGTTATCCCATTTCTTGACAGTATTGATGATAAAGCGCTTAAAATCGGCGCGGTTAATACGGTTGTGAACAGGGACGGTAAGCTTTATGGGTATAATACCGATTTTTTTGGGCTAAGACTGCTTATAGAAAAAACAGGTATTGAAATTTATAATAAAAAGGTTTTAATACTCGGCAGCGGCGGCACATCAAAAACTGCCCTTGCAGTAGCCGAGAGTATGGGTGCTAAGGAAATATTAAAGGTTTCCAGAAATGGCGGCGAGGGTTTAATTACCTATGAAGAGGCCATAGTGATTCATAATAATGCTGATGTTATAATAAATACAACACCTGTGGGTATGTATGATAAAATCGGTGTTTCGCCTATAGATATTAATTGCTTTAATAATCTTTGCGGTGTAATTGACGCGGTTTATAATCCGCTGAGTTCCGCTCTTGTAATAGAGGCAAAGGAAAAGGGCATTAAGGCTTCAGGCGGACTTTATATGCTGGTGGCGCAAGCAGTATTTGCGGCGGAAAGGTTTTTGAATTGTGAAATTCCTAAAACCGAAACCGATAGAATTTACAGTGAAATTCTAAACGATAAGAGGAACATTGTTCTTATTGGTATGCCATCAAGCGGAAAGAGTACAGTTGGTAAAATGTTAGCTTCAAGGCTTGGAAAAGAGTTTGTAGATTCTGATACCGAAATTGAAAGACTTACCAATATGGATATACCGCAGATTTTCGAGAAATACGGAGAAAAGCATTTCAGAGAAATTGAAGCGGTGGTAATTGCAAATTTAGCACTTAAACAGTCGTGTATTATTGCAACAGGCGGCGGAGCGGTGCTTAATAGACGGAATGTGGAGCTTCTAAAGGAAAACGGATTTGTGGTTTTTCTTGACAGAAGTATAGAAAACTTGATTACAACTTCTGACCGACCGCTTTCAAGCACTAAGGAAGCATTGCAAAAAAGATATGATGAACGCTATGATATCTACTTTAAATCGGCAGATTTAAAAATTGATGCCAATGGAACAGTAGAAGAAAATGTTAATAAAATTAAAGAAGGCTTTTTAAATGAAAATTCTTGTAATTAACGGACCTAATATTAATATGTTAGGCATCAGGGAACCCGATATTTACGGAAAAGAAAACTATAAATCTTTATGTGAAAAAATTGAAAATCACGCTGACAAAAAGGGAATAGAGGTAAAGCTTTTTCAGTCTAACCATGAGGGTGATTTGGTAGACGAAATACAAAAGGCATACGGTGTTTTCGACGGTATTGTTATAAATCCTGCGGCATATACCCACACAAGTGTGGCGATTTTAGATGCTGTGAAATCTGTAGGAATTCCCACAGTTGAAGTACATATTTCGGACGTTTCAAAGCGTGAGGATTTCAGGCAAATAAGCTATATCCGCCTAGCCTGCAAGAAAACCATAGTAGGTAAAGGCACAGACGGATATTTAGAAGCAATAGACTTTTTATTGGACGGCGAATAAAATGACGGTTACTTTAAATAAAAGCAAAGCAGAGGGTGAAATATCGGCGCCACCCTCTAAAAGTATGGCACACAGGTATCTTATTTGCGGTGCATTTTCTAGGGGCAGTATCGTTAAGGGTGTTGATTTTTCAAAGGACATTATTGCCACATTAAGCTGTCTTGAGGGTTTAGGCGCTAATGTAGAGATTTCTGGGAATGATGTTAAGATAAGCGGTTTTGCAACCGAGTTTACACCTACAAAAATTCTCGATTGCAACGAGTCGGGCAGTACCTTGCGTTTTTTAATCCCTATTGCTTTGACCTTAGGTAAAGAGGTGACATTTAAAGGCAGTGAAAGACTTTTTAGCCGTTCGCTGACTGTCTATGAAGAAATTTGCAAATCACAGAGGATGGCCTTTGAACTCAAAAAGGATAGGCTCACTGTTTGCGGCAAGCTTAAAAGCGGTGAATATTTTGTAAGGGGAGATATTTCAAGCCAGTTTATAAGCGGTCTTATGTTTGCGCTGTCGCTAATAGAGGGTGAGAGTGTTATAAATATAACCGACAAAATAGAGAGCGGTTCGTATATCGAACTTACAGTTGCGGCTTTAAAGGAATTCGGTGCTAATATAAAAAGAAAAGACGAGCGCACAATTATAATCGGTGAAAGCTGTTATGATTCCCGAGAAATTACGGTTGAGGGCGACTATTCAAATGCCGCATTTTTAGATGCGTTTAATCTTGTAGGCGGTAATGTCACTGTAAAAGGATTAAGTGATAGCAGCGCTCAGGGTGACAGAATTTATAAAGAATATTTTGGTCTTATCGAGAAAGGGAAGCCTATTTTAGATATAAGCGACTGTCCCGATTTAGCACCCGTTTTAATGGCGGTGTCGGCGGCACATAACGGAGCTGTATTCGAGGGCACAAAAAGGCTTAAAATAAAGGAGAGCGACCGCGGTATGTCTATGAAGACAGAGCTTGCGAAAGTGGGTTGCTCTGTAAATGTGGAAGAAAACCGTATAACAGTTGAAAGCAGTCCTCTAAAAGCGCCTACAGTTCCGATTAGCTCACACAATGACCACAGAATAGTTATGGCTATGAGTGTGTTATTAAGCGTTACGGGCGGTATTATAGAGGGTGCAGAGGCGGTATCAAAAAGCTATCCGCACTTTTTCGAGGATTTAAAGAAAATTAATATAGAGGCGAATATCCATTGAAATTAATTAAAAAGGTAAATATTTTAATAGTGGGCTTGGGACTTTTGGGCGGAAGCTATGCCAAAGGTCTTAAAAAATTAGGCTTTGAGGTTAACGCAATTACCAAAGATAAAGCTTCGGTAGAATATGCAGTGGCTAACGGCATTATAGATTACGGTACGACACAGGTTGAGCCCGAAATTATTGGCAAGGCAGATTTAGTTGTTTTTGCACTTTATCCGCATATTTTTAAAGCTTGGATTAAGGATAATCAGCAGTATTTTAAAAGCGGAGCGGTAATTACTGACGTTACAGGTGTAAAGGGCTGTGTTGTCCGCGAAATTCAAGAGGTTTTGCGTGAGGACGTCGAATTTATCGCCGCTCACCCAATGGCAGGTAAAGAGGTTTCGGGTGTAGAGCATAGCGATGAAGCTATCTTTAAAGGTGCTAACTATATCGTAGTTCCAACCGAGAAAAACACTAAAGCAGCAATAGAGCTTTGCCGCAATTTAGGTGAGCTTTTGGGCTTTAAGCAGGTGGTTGAGCTTTCGGTTGAAGAGCATGATAAAATGATAGCATTTCTGTCACAGCTTACCCACTGTATTGCAGTGTCGCTGATGTGCTGTAATAACACACCCGGTATGGAAGCGTATACGGGTGACTCATTCAGGGATTTAACGAGAATTGCTCGCATTAACGATGAAATGTGGAGCGAGCTTTTCCTTTCAAACCGCGAGGATTTACTTTGCGAAATGGAAAAATTCAAGGCTTCCTTTGACGAGCTTTATGAAAAAATAAAAGATGGTGACAGGGAAGGTATGCGCGAAATGATGCGACTCTCCACCGAACGCAGAAAACTTTTTGATAGGAGAGATTCATAATGGAATTTTTAAGAAAATTACCAATTCCTCAGCAGATAAAAAACCGTTACCCTGTAACAGAGGATTTAAAAGTAATTAAAGACAGGCGCGATGAGGAGTTAAAAGCGATTTTCAGAGGCGAAAGTGATAAATTCCTGCTTGTAATAGGTCCCTGCTCGGCTGACAATAAGGAGTCAGTACTTGATTATATTTCAAGACTTCGTCGTGTTCAGGATGAGGTAGCAGATAAAATTTTTATAGTACCGAGAATTTACACTAATAAGCCGAGAACTACAGGTGACGGTTATAAGGGTATGCTTCATCAGCCTAATCCTGATGAAAGACCTGATATGTTAAACGGAATCCTTTCTATCAGAGATTTGCATATGACAGCGCTTAAGGATTACGGCTTCACCTGTGCGGATGAAATGCTTTACCCCGAAAATTACCGTTATCTGTCCGACCTTTTGGCATACGTTGCGATAGGTGCGCGCTCGGTTGAAAATCAACAGCATAGACTTACTGCCAGCGGCATTAACGAGCCTGTGGGAATGAAAAACCCCACAAGCGGTGACCTTTCTATTATGATGAATGCTATTACCGCCGCTCAGCATAAGCACACCTTTATTTATCGCGGTTGGGAGGTTAAAAGCAGCGGCAACCCTTATGCTCACGCGATTATGCGCGGCTATATAGATTTTGCGGGTAAATGTGTTTCTAACTACCATTATGAAGATTTGGTTAAGCTTA
>CAYQFD010000088.1:0-6028 GCA_964416795.1 uncultured Ruminococcus sp.
ACCATTTACCAATTTGTGAATTCTTGGTGTGAATATTCCCGCAACAGCTGTAGAAAACATCATATAACACGTATAGATGGTGTATCCGACAGAATATACAGATACTTCTGCTGTACCTTTATATCTGCCCAACAAAAGCTTTCCTATATTCGAATTTATTTGATCTACAATCGAATTTAAGGCAATAAACGAGGTGTATACAACTAATCCACCGAATATTCCCTTCTCAAATCCTTTAAATATAAATTTATTCTTTAATACGCCTAATACATAGAATAAGTATATTATATCTGTCGTAAACGCTATAAGTAACGTAACACACACCAAGGCAATTGATTTGAACCCTAAAAGCAACAGTGGTAGCGATAAAATCGGACCGCCTACTGTTTTCAAAATCGAAAGTGATTTTAAAACAACAAAACGCTCATTTGCAGAAATAATTGTAGAAAAAACACTCATTGGGAAAGATAATGATATATTAATCGTTAATAGTAGCATCAACCAACGTGCAATTTCATACTCTTTCGCGGTAAGCCCTTCGCTAAAAACGATATCAAGATTAAAGGTCAAAAAAGTTCCGCATATAGCTACTACTATACCAATTAAAATAAAAATAACTAAAAACAATCCGTTTAGCTTATAGATTTTTTCGGTTTCGCTATTCAATTTATATTTCGTATAATATCTGATATAACCATTATTAAAGCCTAAGCTCAATATCGAAAACATTGAAATTATAGAAGTAACCGTCATATAAAGACCGTACTCGCTCTGTCCTAGGTAACGTATCATAGCAGGGGTATATAATAAATTAACCAAGACAGTCAATGCTATTTTAACATAAGATAAAAAAGAACCCGCTTTTAATTGATCAACTTTCATTATTCTTTCCTTCTACCGATTTTAATAAATAATTCATTGAATATGATTTCAAATCTTCAAATTCATTAAATTCCTGTTCATAATCAACTTGTGAACAATTATTTATATAGTCTAAACTTTCTCTATCAAAACAAACCCTGTGTTCTGCTTTAAAGTAAGTGGCAATATTGGTTATTCTTGAACTCATTTCATTTCGGCTGTTACGTTTAAAAATGAAAAACTGTTTTTTAAACAAAAAACTAAATACCATAGCATGAAAACTATCGGTAAAAACATACTTTGCGTTTTTAATTAAATACAGAAACTGCTGAGGAGATACATCGTTTAAGATAATATCGCCATACCTATGATCAAAAACTGAACTCACATTATAAGTTAACTGTATAAATACTGTTTTAAGACCTTTTTCACGCGCAAATTTCTTAACTATTTTTTTGGATTTAATATTATCGCCCAAGAAATAACAAAATATATAATCCCCTTCTATTTTCCTTTCTTCAGCAATACTTTCCCAATCCTCAGCAGACAACAGCAAAGTTGGATCTGCAACCAACTCAACTGGTGTTTCTGTTAAACCGTTTAATAGTTCAACAGCATCTTTTTCTCTAACTGAAATTCCGTCAAATGAAGCAAGACTTTTTTTGAAAATCTGCTTTTCTGTGTCACTTAGCATTTTTCTGGAAATACTCGGAGCGTAAGATATTTTCTGTTTTGTATCGGGCACAAAATCTAAATAATAAACTGGGTTATATCCATTCCATACCTGATCACTGCCTGTAATAAACACATCATACGAATCTATTGTTTCATTTATTATATCATTCGTGAAAACCTTATCCGTATGCGGAGTTAATTGGTTTGCGAATTTTTTGAAAGCTTCTGCTTTCTGTTTTTTAAACTTGCTAATTTTTTCACTATTAATTTTGCAAAAAACGATATTCACAAACCTTGTTAATATTGATAAAAAACCTTTTCTCCTAAATTTATGCCAAAAACTTTCGGGTTGTTTTATTGCTTTTGATTTATATGAGATTTGTTCTGCATCATAGCCGTTATTATTCAAAAACTTACATAAAGCATAAGCCTGCAAAACAGCACCATAATTTATTGAATTATAAAAAAAAGTAAGAATACCTATTTTTTTCATAACAAATCACCTTATAATTTGACTTATTTTTTTATACGGTTATAAATTTTTATAAGCAAAATTAATTTATACTTTAACGCAAACAAAGCAAGTTTTCCATTTCTACCTTCAAATTTGCAATTTTTAATTGCTTCTTTGTAATATTCATCTTTAAGATTCTGTTTAATATTTTTCGCTATAACAGAATACTTTTCTTTGCGATTGAACTGCGATTCTGCAACATTAAAAACTGAATGAACTGTTAATCTATATATCTGCTCTTTAAAATCAAAAGCCGACATATCGATTTGTTTTTCAATATATATATTTCTTATCTTAGGTTCAGTCCAACTTCTAGGTTTTCTGCTTTTTGTTATTGAAGATGGATTGAATCTATAATTGTATAAAGGTTTCTTAATTATATAAAGAGTATTTGATTTATATATGCAAGGCTTAATAATAGCAATATCTTCACCAAATTTTATTGAGTCATCTACCAAACTTTGATAATTCACATAAAGTTCACGTTTTATAGCCTTAGCCCATATATTATTCGAAATATATTTTCCATTTATATTTTCAATTAAATACGGAAATATTTCTTTTTCAATATTTTCTCTATTATACAAACCTTCTCTAAAAATCATAGGATTATATGTTTTTCCTATACCGTCATCATTATAAAACTCACATAAAACTATATCGGGCCTATGACTATCAATAGCATTCGCAAAATTTTCAAGATAGGTTGATTCTGCCCAATCGTCTGCATCTACACATACTATATACTCACCTGTAGCATTGTTGGCTCCAACTTTTCTCGTACTTGATGCACCGCCGTTTTCTTTGTGAATAACTTTAATGCGGCTGTCATGCTCGGCGAATTCATCACAAATTCTACCGCTATTATCTTTCGAACCGTCATCAACAAGTATTATCTCAAAATTTTTATAAGTCTGGCTAATTAAACTATCAATACATTCTTTCAAATACTTTTCTACATTGTAAACCGGCACAATAAAGCTAAACATACACATTCGTAACACAACCTTCAATTCAATTTAAAATAACCAAAATCATTCTATTCTGTTAATATGATGAGCTTCATCGTCAGTTCCTACCACTTTTTCAGAAACCGCCAGAACAAACGGTACGACTATCCAATGAATCAATCTTCTGAAAGCAAACCCTGCTAAACCAAAAGCATATAAAGGTATAATAAGAAGTAAAAATTCAGGATTTCTTGTTATTACTTTTTTTATCACGGATACCGAAAAAGCACTATAAATTGCAAAACCAATGATACCCGACATCGCAAATATTTCTAAGTAGGAATTATGAAATTCGATAGTCCCACCGTTTCCGTGCACTCCAGGTCCTAACCCAATAATAGGACTCTTTTTTAATACATCAGTTATTGATTTAAATATTTCTATACGACCTAAACCGTTACTGTCATTCTCCAACCACGAATAAAAATAAGAATTAAGCCTTTGATGGAACATTAACAAAAACACTATTATAATCAACACAAGTACTGATGTATCAAATACTCTTTGACCTTTATTCTGTATCTTCGAAATATACAGTATATACATCGCTAAAACACTTGTTATTGCAATAGATGCCAATAAAGTTGTTGAATCCGTCTGTTTTGCCAAAAATAACAAAATTATTATATAAGCACAATACTTTATCTTGTTAAAAAACTGTGTTTCTTCTCTAAACAAGAATATAATATTTCCAAACATTGCTACTCCCAAAAGAAGTGCCAACTGATGCGGATTATTTGCACCGCCTGTAAAGCGAACCCCACCGTACCACAAAGGAGCACCTAAAAATCTTTTAGAAACATACAAGCTGTAAAAATATAATAATAGATACACTATCGGTATTAATGCAAAAGATTTTTTGAATAAGAACAGTATATACTCATAACTCTTCTGTGATAAACCGACATAAATTCCTATAGAAACTACGGCAAAATATATATATGTAAAAATTCCCTTATAATTACTTTGTTGGGGATAAAACATTTCACCGTAGATTGTGCCAAAAAATACAGCCAATATAAATGTTGTCCAAAACTTAACTAATATATTATTGAAATTCAGTTGCATGGTCGTAAATAAATACGGCACACACCAAAGTAAACATAACACCTCTGCAGGACCAACTTTAGCAATTCTAAAAGCGTTCATCGGAGCCATTAAAAAACCTATAATTAGAAACCAATCATTCGGTTTTATCTTCATTTTTTCTAATTTAAATTTTTCCATTGCCACAAACCTATAACTAATAATATCAAATTTCTAATCAACTTTATTTAAAATCATTCTGAATTTTCCGCTTTTTTCTCTTGGAATTTCGTCAACTATATTTATACATACTTTCATATCAGATCCGAATTTATGCACAAATTCATCGCGAAGTTTCTTTTCGCACTCGGAACAGTACATTTGAGAATCAACCTCTAATAATACCTTGATTTCATCCATCTTTTCCTGAATGAACTGTGCTCTTATAATTGAATTAGGAATGTTTTTTAAAAGATTCGCTACATTTCCTGCATTAATTTTCGCACCTTCAGGTGTATATAAAAAGTCAAGCCGGCGTCCTTGAATGCTTTCAACCATTGGTGTACCTAAGCCGCATTCACAAACACTATTGTCCGAAAATTTCATACAGTCACCTATTCTATATCTTATTAAAGGAGTACCATGCGTGGTAAAGCTTGTCACAAGAATTTCATCGCTGTCTTCCGACATTTTTTCAAAAACACCTGTAGAAAGTTCTATATGCAAGTTTTGGTTTTCACACTCTGTTACAAACGGTGCACCTTCACTTGAAGCATATTGGTCATATACCTTGCAACCAAATACACGCTCTAATTTTTCTCTACCCTCTTTAGTTAATGTTTCGGAAGTAGGGAAAATGGCGACGGGCTTAAATTTTAACTCAATATTATGCCTTTCGATATAGCTTGCCACATCGCACATTGAGGTGAAAAAACCGTCAATAGCGTCGGGCTTAAACTTATTTAAACTTTCAACATAATATCCAATATTAGCTTCTGTTAAATGGAATGAAGAATATATCATTTGCTTGCAAGCCATATTATATCTCCAAAAAATCTTCTTTTTTTGATTTGGGGGAATAATGTGCTTTCCGTTAAAGGTAGCGCGTTTCATTTCACGGTGCTTAAAACCAACACGTGCCTTAAAATGATCTAACATAGCCATACGACGCATACTGTCCTCTGCAATATAACGAACTGCTAAAGACTTTCCCGTAGTACCGCCAGTGTGACCCTCAAAAGAACCTTTTTTATCAACTGTGAAAACATCTTGGATATTTTCTCTCAATAATTCTTTATCTACAATTGGCAAAATCTTTAAATCATCAATGGTTTTAATGCTGTCAACATCAATATCTTTATATAATTCAGAATAAAATTTGCTATTTGTCACAGCGTATTTCAAAAAATCACGTAATTGACCAAGCTGATAGTTTCGTTTATCCGCGATATCCCATTTATCAAAATCTTCTAAAAATTTTCTATGTTCATAATACACTTTACCGTATCTGTGTGAATTGCGCTTATATCCTGATATGGTGCACATAATATTTTGAAAAAAGATAGGCGCTCTATCATATATTTTTTCCAACAATCCCATATTATAAATTCTCCTTATACCATTCAATAGCCTCTTTAAGACCTTTTTCAAAATCATATTCGGGCTCGTATCCTAATAATGTTTTTGCCTTGGAAATATCAGCATTGCTATGCTTGATGTCACCTTTTCGATCAGGACCAAAATTAGGTTCAATATCCTTTTCAAGAGCTTTTGTGAGTGCGTAATAAATATCTATTAAATACTCACGTCCGCCGTAAGCAATGTTAAATGCCTCGCCCGCCGCATCTGAAGATGCTAAACAGGCTTTTAAATTTGCTTCAATGACATTATCAATATAAGTAAAGTCGCGTGACTGCTTTCCGTCACCATTAATTGTAGGTTG
>CAYQFD010000089.1:0-2698 GCA_964416795.1 uncultured Ruminococcus sp.
GTCGTTAGTGATAAGCGGTGCGCCGAATTTTTTATCCAAAACAACATTTCTGCCTTTTGGTCCTAATGTAACTTTTACAGTATCAGCCAGCTTGTTTACGCCACGTTCTAAGCTTTTTCTGGCTTCTTCGCCGAATAAAATATCTTTAGCCATGTTAAATTCCTCCTATTATTTACTCAACTTTAGCCAGAACATCGCTCTGCTTTAAAATTGTGTATTCTACGCCGTCAAACTTAACTTCTGTACCTGCGTATTTGCTTGTAATAACCTTGTCGCCGACTTTAAGTTCCATAACAACTTCCTTGCCGTCAACAATTCCGCCGGGACCTACTGCTACAACCTCTGCAATCTGAGGTTTTTCTTTAGCGGCAGAAGTGAGAACAATACCGCTTTTTGTGGTTTCTTCAGCCTCGGTTGCTTTGATAACAACGTTATCTGCCAAAGGTTTAATATTCATTTTTATTCCTCCTTTTATTTGATTATGTGATAAATATATTATATCAAATTTTCCCAATAGTCAAGTAAAGTTTAAAAAATTCAAACTATCTTTTCAAACCGTTTACAATTGATTTAACTATTATTCCGCCTTTACTTGAAAAAGCAAGGCTTTTACCATTATATTCAACTAATTTCTTTTCTATTAACCCTTGCTTTACATTTTCATTAGCAAGAATTTCAAAATTGTTACTAAAATAAAAAGCCAATAAAAGAAACGCTTCATCTGTGCTTAAATTTGCATTTTTAGCAAATGGCTTCACCTTTTCGGTAATCTCAGGTAATCTTACAAAAAATTCACTGAAAATATTTAATAATTCCATATTTTTTACGCCTCATTTCTATAATATTTTACTCTTTTTACGTTACAAAGTAAAGTGTTTAATCAAAATTAACAAAAAAACCGCTTTAAAGCAAATATAATATGTCTTTAACCGAAAAATCAAATTGACTCGTTGACAAAATATAAAGTATATGATAAAATATTTGAGTACAATATGTATGGTTCTTTGTGACTGACGGTTAAGTGGGGTTTACCACGTGAATCAAAGAACTTTTCTGCCGACCGTCTGGGCACACTTAATCCTTTGGATTAGTGCGCCTTTTTATCTTTCAGGAGGTATTATTTATGAAAAAAGTCGGAATTATTATGGGTAGCGACAGCGATTTGCCCGTAGTTGAAAAAGCAGTTAATACTCTTAAAAGCTTTGGTGTGCCTTACGAGGTGCACATCTTTTCTGCACACCGCACTCCCGTAGAAGCAAAAGAATTTAGCGTTAATGCTCGCAAAAACGGTTTTGGCGCTATAATTGCCGCTGCAGGTATGGCGGCGCATCTTGCAGGCGCTATTGCTGCTAATACAACATTACCTGTTGTCGGTATTCCTATAAACTGCGGAAAATTAGACGGTATTGATGCCTTACTTTCAACCGTTATGATGCCTTCAGGTATCCCTGTGGCAACGGTTGCTATTGACGGAGCTGTCAATGCCGCTTTATTGTGTATTGAAATGTTAAGCATTGAAGATAAGGAGCTAGCCCAAAAGCTTGATGCAAAACGCAAGGCAGACAGCGAGGCTGTTCTTTCAAAAAATGCCGCCATCGAATCAAAATTTAATTAATAAACTATCAAAGGAGATATTAAAAATGGAAAAGAAGCTTATCTACACAGGAAAAACCAAGGATGTTTATTCACTTGAAAACGGTAACTGCCTGCTCAAATTCAAGGACGATTGCACCGGCAAGGACGGTGTATTTGACCCAGGTGAAAATTCTGTTGGCCTTACAATTGACGGTGTAGGCGATGTTAACCTAAGAATGTCTATCTATTTCTTTGAAAAGGTAAATGCTGCAGGTATTAAAACCCATTTTGTAAGCGCTAATCTTGACGATACAACAATGGAAGTGCTTCCTGCAAAGGTTTTCGGTAAAGGTCTTGAAGTTATCTGCCGTTATAAAGCAGTTGGTAGCTTCTTACGACGCTACAGCGATTACTGTAATGACGGTGATAACCTACCTGCTTACGTTGAAATGACCTTTAAAAACGATGAAAAGGGTGATCCCCTTGTTACTAAAGACGGTCTTGTAGCACTTGGCGTTATGACCGAAAAGCAATATGACGATATAAAGAAAATGACACAGGATATTACAAAAATTGTTGCAGACGACCTTAAAGAAAAAGGTCTTGATATGTATGATATCAAATTTGAGTTCGGTTACGATGCAAATGGCGACGTAATGCTTATTGACGAAATTGCTTCGGGTAATATGCGCGTTTATAAAGACGGCGAATATATCGACCCGATGACACTTTCAAAACTGTTTTTTGCTTAAAAGGAGTTAATAATGGGCGGTTTTTTCGGTGTTGTCAGTAAAAAAGATGCTATAAGCGATGTTTTCTTCGGTACTGACTATCATTCACATTTAGGTACACGCCGCGCAGGCGTTGCCGCTTACGATAAAGAAATCGGTCTTCAAAGAGAAATACATAATATTGAGAATTCCCCTTTCCGAACAAAATTCGACGATATTTTTGTTGAGATGAAAGGTAATTCTGCAATCGGTTGTATCAGCGATTTCGACCCTCAGCCTCTGCTTATACGTTCAAATCTCGGCACTTATGCTATATGTGTGATAGGCATAGTAAACAACTCAGAGGCATTGATTAAACAGTATCTTTCTTTCAGTGGCGGTCATTTTGATGC
>CAYQFD010000089.1:2798-5972 GCA_964416795.1 uncultured Ruminococcus sp.
GGCGGCGTGCCCGATTCGGGTACACCTCACGCAATAGGTTATTCAAATGAGAGCGGTAAGCATTTTGCGCGTGCGTTTATTAAATATACACCTACTTGGGCACGAAGCTTTACCCCCTCAAAACAAACCGATCGCAGTCGTGTTGCTAAAATGAAGCAAATTCCCATCCACGACCTTATAACCGATAAAAATCTTCTTTTTGTGGACGATTCTATCGTCAGAGGTACTCAGCTCAAAGAAACGGTTGATTTCCTCTATTCAAACGGTGCAAAATCTGTACATATGCGTTCTGCATGTCCACCTATTATGTATGGCTGTAAATATCTTAACTTCACACGAGCTACAAATGATATGGACCTTATTGCCCGCCGTGTTATTTTCGAGCTTGAGGGTGATGAAGGTGAGAAATACATCAACGAATACTGTGACTGCAAAACCGAGCGCGGCAAAAAGCTTCGTCAGACAATTGCTAAAAAATTCAACTTCGCTTCACTTGAATTCCAGACTTTAGAGGGTGTTATTGAAGCAATTGGTTTGGACGAAGGTCAGCTTTGCACTTACTGCTGGAACGGCAAAGAATAAAAGAAAAGGAAATTTACTTATGAATAACTCACAATCAAAATCTTATGCAGATGCTGGTGTTGATATTACTGCTGGATATAAAGCTGTTGAGCTTATGAAGCAGCATATAAAAAGAACTCGAAACGACGGTTGCCTCGATGATGTAGGTGGCTTTGGCGGTTGCTTTGGTTTACCTACAGGTATGGAAGAGCCTGTGTTAGTTAGCGGAACTGACGGTTGCGGAACAAAGGTTAAGCTGGCTATTCTTATGGACAAGCACGATACAATCGGTATTGATGCGGTAGCAATGTGTGTTAACGATATAATCTGCGTTGGCGCAAAACCGCTTTTCTTCCTTGATTATATTGCTTGCGGAAAGAATGTACCCGAAAAGATTGCTGAAATTGTCAGTGGTGTTGCAGAGGGTTGTGTTCAGTCTGGTGCGGCGCTTATCGGTGGTGAAACGGCGGAGCATCCTGGTATGATGCCCGCAGAAGATTATGACCTTGCCGGCTTTGCAGTTGGTATTGTTGATAAGAAAAAAATTCTTGATAATAAAACTATGGAAGAAGACGATGTTATTATCGCTCTTCCCTCTTCAGGTGTACACTCAAACGGTTTTTCACTTGTTCGCAAGGTTTTTGATGTTGAAAACAGCGACCTTAACAAAACCTACGAAGAATTAGGCGGCAAATCTATCGGCGAAGTATTGTTGACCCCAACCAAGATATATGTAAAGCCTGTTTTAGCACTCTTGGATAACGTTAAAGTTCGTGCAATCTCTCATATCACAGGCGGCGGCTTCTATGAAAATATTCCGAGAAGCATTCCAGACGGCTTCGGTGCCGAAATAATTAAAGACAGTATTAAGGTTCTTCCCATATTTGACCTATTGCAGAAAACAGGCAACATTCCCGAAAGAGATATGTACAATACATATAATATGGGTGTAGGTATGAGCATTGTTGTTGCAAAGGATGATGCCGACAAAGCAATCGAAATACTTAAGGCAAACGGTGAAGATGCATATATTATCGGTAAAATTGTAAAATCCGATAATAAAATTTCAATTATATAGGTAACAAAAATGAAAAATATTTCAGTTTTAGTTTCAGGCGGCGGCACAAATCTTCAAGCCTTGATTGACGCACAACGTGACGGCATTATATCCTCAGGTAAAATCAATCTTGTGGTTTCCAATAATCCTGATGCTTATGCGCTGACAAGAGCGGCAAATGCCGGTATTAAAACTTTAGTTTGCAGCAAAAAGGAATTAGGCACGGATTTTGAGGGCACCTTAATCAAGGTTTTAGAAGAAAATAAAACCGATATTATTGTTCTTGCAGGCTTTATGTGCATTTTAAGTGAGAAATTCACTTCTCACTTTGCAGACCGCATTATTAATGTTCACCCGTCGCTTATTCCCTCTTTCTGCGGCAAAGGCTTTTACGGACTTCACGTTCACGAGGCGGCATTGGAGTACGGTGTAAAGGTTACAGGCGCTACGGTACATTTTGTAAATGAGATTCCCGACGGCGGAAAAATCATAATGCAAAAAGCAGTTGAAATCAAAGAGGGTGACACTCCCGAAATCCTACAAAAACGTGTTATGCAAGAGGCGGAATGGAAAATTTTACCTCTGGCACTCCAAAAAGTTTGCAGTGAATTAAATTAACGAGGTGTTAATATGGCATTATATGACTTAAAAAAATTACTTAGTGAAAACTCATACCCAGGCAGAGGTATAATAATCGGAAAATCGGCTGACGGTAAAAGTGCAATGTTTGCATATTTTATTATGGGCAGAAGTGAAAACAGCCGCAACCGTATTTTTGAACGCTTTGAGGGCGGTATGCGAACAAAGGCTTTTGACGAATCAAAGCTTTCTGACCCAAGCCTTATTATTTACAACCCTTACTTAAACCTCGGTGATACAGACATTATCACAAACGGCGACCAGACAAATACGGTTTATGATTTTATGAAAGATGGAGTAAGCTTTGAAGAAGCACTACATACCCGCGAGTTTGAGCCAGATGCGCCAAACTATACACCCCGTATTTCAGGTGTTTTATACTACGGCTTTTCGGCACAAACTTTCCATTATAAATTATCAATTTTAAAAAGTAATAACGGCAATCCCGATGCTTGCCAAAGATATTTTTATTCCTATAATCCGCTTGACGGTATCGGTCATTTCATTCACACCTACAAATGTGACGGTAACCCAATTCCATCTTTCTACGGTGAGCCTGAGGAAGTAGCACTTCCTAATACTGCAGAAGAATTGGCAGAAATTGTTTGGAATAATCTGAATGATGATAATAAGGTTTCGTTATTTGTACGTCAAGTTCCGCTTGATAACAGTGAGCCTATAGAAATTATTATTAATAAGAATAACTAAGGAGTAATAAAATGAAAGATTTTGAATTAAAATACGGTTGTAACCCAAACCAAAAGCCTGCGAAAATCTTTATGGCAGACGGTAGCGAGCTTCCTATAGAAATCCTTTGCGGAAGACCTGGTTACATCAATTTTCTTGACGCTTTTAACTCTTGGCAGTTAGTTAAAGAATTAAAAGAGGCTTTAGGTCTTCCTGCTGTTACTTCCTTT
>CAYQFD010000090.1:0-5771 GCA_964416795.1 uncultured Ruminococcus sp.
AGAACGCTTGTCACAAAGAGCAGCTTCCGTATACTCAATACACTTTATACTCTTGGCTCTTCACCTGAGCCTAATCTTACGGTTCTTTGGTCAAACGCACTGCCCGATGGCTTCAAGAAATTCTGTGCTAAGGTTTCTTGCGATACCGACTCTATACAGTATGAGAATGACGATATTATGCGCCCGCATTACGGCGATGATTATGCTATTGCCTGCTGTGTTTCGGCAATGAAGGTAGGCAAACAGATGCAGTTTTTCGGTGCGCGATGCAATCTTGCAAAGCTTTTGCTTATCGCTATTAACGGTGGTTATGATACCTCGAGTGATATTCATATCGGTCCGCAGATGCCTGTTTTAGAAGGTGACAAGCTCGACTTTGAAGAGGTTTCAAAGCGAATGGATATTTATATGGAGTGGCTTGCAAACCTCTATGTAAATACAATGAATATTATTCACTTTATGCATGATAAATACGCTTATGAAAGAACACAAATGGCGCTTCACGATACAAATGTTGAACGCCTTATGGCTTTCGGTATTGCAGGCCTTTCGGTTGTGGCAGACTCGCTTAGTGCTATTAAATATGCAAATGTCAAGCCCATCAGAAATGAGAACGGATTTATCACCGAGTTTGAAACTACAGGCGATTTCCCAAAATTCGGTAATGATGATGACAGGGTAGACCTTATTGCAAAGGAAATGTCACACAAAATGATTACCGAGCTTCGCAAAACACCTACCTATAGGAACGCTATTCATACGCTTTCGCTTCTTACAATTACTTCAAATGTTATGTACGGTAAAAACACCGCCGCTACACCTGACGGTAGAAAAGCCGGTGACGCTTTCGCACCAGGTGCTAATCCTATGCATAACAGAGAAGAAAACGGAGCTTTGGCTTCACTCAATTCAGTCGCAAAGCTTTCTTATGATGACTGCCGTGACGGTATTTCTAATACCTTCTCAATCACACCCGATGCTTTAGGCAGAACAGAAGAAGAAAGAGAAACCAATCTCGTTTCTATTCTGGACGGATATTTTGCAAAGAAAGCACATCATATCAATATAAATGTGCTTAACCGCGATACGCTTGTTAAGGCATATAACGACCCTGAGGCATATCCAAACCTCACAATTCGTGTTTCGGGTTATGCAGTTAACTTCCATAAGCTTTCACGCGAGCAGCAAAAGGAAGTTATAAGCCGAACCTTCCACGAGGCAATATAGTATGGGAAAAGTAAATTCCATCCAAACGCTCGGCGCCCTTGACGGTCCGGGCGTTCGGTTTACGGTATTTTTGCAGGGCTGTAATTTGAGATGCGGTTGCTGTCATAATCCTGATACTTGGGAAATAGGTGAGGGTACTGAGTACACTGCTAAAGAAATTGTAGATAAGTGCGAAAGATTTAAGGAATATTTCGGTAAAACGGGCGGAATAACCCTGTCAGGCGGTGAGCCGCTTTTGCAGGCGGAGTTTTGTTTCGAAATTTTTAAAGAATGTCATAAACGCGGCATAAATACCTGTCTTGATACTTCGGGAAGTATTTTAAATGATTCTGTAAAGGAATTACTCAGTGAAACCGACACAGTACTGCTTGATATTAAATATACAAATGATGACGATTATAAAAAGTATGTCGGATGTTCTATAAAAACACCGCTTGAGTTCTTGGATTATTTGAGTGAAAAAAATATCCCCACTGTTTTACGGCAGGTCATAATACCCACCTTAAATGACAATGAGGAAAATATTTTAAAGCTTAAATGTATAAGAAAAAGCCATAAAAACATCATAAAAACAGAGCTTTTACCCTTTAAAAAGCTTTGCTCTGCGAAGTATGATAAATTGGGACTTGATTTTAAATTCAAAGATATACCCGAGCCTACAAGAGAAAAAATAGAGTATTTAGAGAAAAAATATAAGGAGTAGCAACGGCTACTCCTTATATTTTTAATCAGTAATTATTATTCTACGTTTTCTTCGGTTACGGGTTCTGCAGTTTCCTCTGTAACAGGTTCTGCAGTTTCTTCTGCCGCGTGAATAGCAACAGGCTCTGCAACGGGTTCTTCAGCAACTTCTTCAACTGTAACGGGTTTAATTGAATTGTAAACATTTGCTCTTGTTGCTAAAACGTAAGGAACTACCCAAATGTAAGCAATTCCTAAAGTTATGCCCGCTAAGATATGCCAACCGATAAATGAAAGGTCAAGCACAAAAAGATCCATTTTTTTGCCTTCGGTCATCTTTTTGGATTCTTCGATGCACTCAAGAGCTGCTTTACCCTTATTTTCAGCGAGAACATACATAGACATAGAGTATGAATATGCTTTGATGATTCCGGGGATTACAAAGAGTAATGACCAAAGGAATGTAAAGAGACCTACTAGGAAAGTAACTTTAAATGCTGCCCAAAAATCGTTAAAGCCTTCAAAAGAATCCTTAGCTGTAGGTGTTCCGCCTGCAACTAAATTAAGATATACTTTATATATACTCAAAGAAAATGCAGGTGTTACGATTATTGCCGCTGCTAAAGAGCCTACAACAGGGATAAGGTTTAAAATGAGACTTGCTAAAGCAGAAAGTACTGCTATTATAAGTGTGATAACAAATAAAATTCCGATTTTGCCTTTAATTTGACTTTTTGCCGCTGATTTTAATTCGATTCTGTTCATAAAAAACTCTCCTCATTTGAAAATATATAGAAATCCACGCTGAATTTCTAGGTTTATCTTATCATATTTATGGCAGATTGTAAAGAAAAAATGTAATAAAATGTTAAAATTTGTCGAAAACGCCCAAATGCTCCAATAGGATTTTAGTTCCAAGCAATATGAGAATTGCGCCGCCTGCGAATTCTGCTTTTGATTTATATTTTCCGCCAAACACACTGCCAAGCTTTACACCCACAGCCGAGAAGCAGAATGTAATAACGCCGATGAAAAGAACTGCCGCTAAAATATTAACATCGGGGAGAAGTGCAAAGGTAATACCCACTGCCAAAGCGTCTATACTCGTGGCAACTGCCATTACAAGCATTGTTTTAAAGCCGAAATTGCAGTCATTTTCGTTTTCTTCCTTTGAAAACGCTTCTTTTATCATATTAATGCCTATAGCCCCCAATAAAACAAAGGCTATCCAATGGTCAAAGGCGGTAACGTATTTTTCAAAGGTGGTTCCCAAAACAAAGCCGATAAAGGGCATAAGCGCCTGAAAACCGCCAAACCACGCACCTGAAATTGCCATATGCTTAAATTTTACCTTTTCGGTGGCAAGACCTTTACAAATAGAAACCGCACATGCATCCATAGAAAGACCTATTGCCAATATAAAAAGTTCTAAAATTCCCAAAATTAACACTCCTAACAAGAATATGCAAATATTTTACAGTATATGACAGCACGTGTCAAGGATAAAAGTGAAATTAAAGGAAAAACTAGAATTTACGGGTGATGGTATGAAAATCGATAAAAATAAAATGCTACCCTTGGTTTTAGGTGGACTTATCGGTGCTGTAAACGGTCTTTTCGGTGCGGGCGGAGGAATGCTTGCGGTACCGTTACTTAAAAAAATGGGCTTTTCTCAAACAGATGCACACGCTAATGCGGTTGCTGTTATTCTGCCTATAACGGTTGCAAGTGCTATACTGTATTTGATAAAAGATTATGTAAACCTCTCAGATGCGTTTATATATATGCCCACAGGTGTTTTGGGCTCAGTAATAGGTACTGTTATATTAAGAAAAATATCTCCCTTTTATCTCAAAAAGATTTTCGGGTTATTTATGCTTTATGCGGGCTTTCGCCTGCTGACCCGATGAATATATGGGCCCTTTTAGCAGGGCTTTTATCGGGTATAATCGGTGCAATGGGGCTCGGCGGGGGAGCGGTACTCATAATTTATCTCACCCTTTTTGCCGAAACCGAACAGCTACAAGCACAAGGAATAAATTTGCTGTTTTTTATTCCTATAGCCATTGTGGCGGTAATAATATACACCAAGAAGAAACAGATAAAATGGAAAACGGTTATTAAAATCTCCCTTTGCGGTATTTTGGGTACTGTGGCGGGCTGGTATCTTGCGGATTTTATCGGCGGGGATATTACTGCAAAAATTTTCGGCTTAATGCTTATTTTACTGAGTTTACGAGAAATTTTTGCTAAAAAGACAAAAACTGTTGCACAAGACAGGGATAAATGTTATACTAAAAACGAATAAATGTTCGTTGGAGGTTATATATTATGTCAAAAACCCCTCTTACAGAGAAGCAAAGCTTAGTATATTCTTTTTTAGTAAAACAAATGGCGGACGGTTTTCCGCCGTCAGTTCGTGAAATATGCAGTGCAACGGGTATTAAATCCACATCCACCGTTCACGCAATTTTGACCGCCTTGGAGGAAGAGGGCTATATTATGCGCGACCCTAAAAATTCGCGTTCAATAAAGCTTGATATCGGCTCACCCTCTTCAATGGTGCCATTGGTTGGAAGAATTACGGCGGGTAAGCCAATTCTTGCAGTCGAAGAAATTGAGGATTATATCCCGTATCCCTCAAAGGATGCAGACGGTCTTTTTGCTCTTAAGGTTGTGGGACTTAGTATGCGGGATGCGGGTATTCTTGATGGAGACATTATTGTTGCAGATAAAAATAAACCTTGCCGCAACGGCGATATTGTTGTGGGTATGGATGGGGACAGTGCTACTGTCAAAAGACTGCGAATTCAAAACGGGCAGATAATATTTATGCCGGAAAACCCTGATTTTTCACCTATTTATCCCGAAAATCCAACCGTGCTCGGCAAGGTTGTGGGAAGCTACAGGAAGTATTAAAAGATGAAAAGTGTTGAAATTTTTACAGACGGTGCCTGTTCAGGCAACCCAGGTCCTGGCGGTTGGGGAGTAGTGCTTAGATTCGGTACTGCCGAAAAAGAGCTTTCTGGCGGTGAGAAAAACACAACCAACAACAGAATGGAGCTTACTGCCGCTATAATGGGACTCAAAGCGCTCAAAGAACCCTGTAATGTACGTCTTGTTACTGATTCTAAATATGTGGCTGACGGTATAACTAAAGGCTGGGCTCAGTCGTGGCGCAAAAACGGTTGGCGCAAGGCAGATAAAAAGCCCGCTTTGAACCCTGATTTGTGGGAAGAGCTGCTGCAGCTTATAGATGTTCATAATGTCACGATTGATTGGGTTAAAGGTCATGCGGGGCACCCCGAAAACGAGCGTTGCGATAAGTTGGCGGTCGAATTTTATAAGAATTTATAGGAGCCTTTTATGTCTAGAAAAAACAGAATAAATTATATTGTAACAGGGGCTCTCATAGCCGCAATTTATGTGGGGCTTACATATTTGAGCAACATTTTCAGTCTGGCTTATGGGCCTATTCAGTTTAGGGTATCCGAGGTGATGACGATACTGCCTGTTTTCACCCCCGCCGCAATACCAGGGCTTACAGTTGGCTGTTTTATTGCTAACTTAGGCTCATTTAATATGCTTGATATGATATTTGGAAGCCTTGCAACACTTTTGGCGGCACTTATAACCTATTTTTTAAAGGATATAAAGCTTTGGAAATTGCCGATTTTGTCAATGCTTAGCCCTGTGATTATAAATGCAATTATAATCGGCCTTGAAATCACTTGGTTTTTTATGCCTGAGGCAAGCTTTTTTTACGGTTTTCTCATTTCAGCGTTTGAGGTGGGAATTTCAGAGCTTGTGGTTTGTGTGGGTCTTGGAATACCTTTCTATCTGGTAGTTAAAAAATACCGCAT
>CAYQFD010000091.1:0-5738 GCA_964416795.1 uncultured Ruminococcus sp.
CTCGTCTTACAGGGTCAAAGCTTGAAACTGTAATTGTTTCGGGTGTATCGTCAATAATAAGGTCAACACCTGTTGCAGTTTCAAGAGCACGGATATTTCTTCCCTCGCGGCCGATAATTCTACCTTTCATTTCGTCGTTAGGCAGTGCAACAACCGAAACGGTCATTTCAGAAGAATGGTCAGCGGCACAGCGTTGGATTGCGTGACCGATAATATCTTTAGCAATACGGTCAGCTTCGTCCTTTGTTTGCTGTTCAAACTCTAAAATTTTAACTGCCTTTTCGTGAGTGAGTTCACCATCAAGCATCTCGAGTAAATGTGATTTAGCCTGTTCTTTGGTGAAGCCTGAAATTTTTTCAAGCAAATCCATTTGGCTTTGTTTAATGCGGTCACATTCTTCAATGCGTGCATCAATCTCTTTTGAGCGTGCTGCCAGTTTTTCTTCCTTGACCTCTAGGTTGTCGATTTTGCGGTCAAGAGATTCTTCTTTTTGTTGGATTCGGTGTTCCTGACGCTGAACCTCACTTCTGCGTTCTCTGAGGTCTTTTTCAGTTTCCTGACGTAAATTGTGGATTTCATCCTTTGCTTCAAGCAAAGCTTCTTTTTTCTTTTGCTCGGCGTTTTTCATAGCGTCGCCTAAAATGCGTCTTGCTTCGTCTTCAGCAGAGCCTATAGTTGATTCAGCTGATTTGCGACGGTAAACAGAACCGGAAATAAAACCGATTACGGCGCAAAGAAGAGCGACAACGCCACCAATAATATAGGGCATTAAAGCACCTCCCATATAGTTAAACACGGTATTTTTAACAGGTGCCGTGCATTTACCACCTGTGATATAATCAACTTTTATCTATCGCAAGTTCGCCAAAGTTCACGACAGAATACAGCAATTATCAAAAATAATGCTAAAACCTGAATTTATCATTACAATTTTACCACTATATATGGAATATGTCAAGGCTATAAAACATATAAATTGGGTATTTTAGCCATTTTCAAACTTCAATACAAGCATTTTTGCGAGAAAAATGCGATGTTAAAAAAGTAATAACAAAGCAACCCATATACAGCAAACCAATGTTAGCCTGAATAGAAGTATGCATATTGCCAAAAGAGGTTAGAAAATTAAAAATAAAATAGGGTATTGCCTGAACAAAGCAGAACATAGCCGACACAAGACCGGATGCCAGAAGCTTGCGGAAATTGTATTCGCGGTCAACCTTATTGTAAAGCTTTGCAAACTGTAACAAAAACACCATTAAAGAACAGTATGCCGCGATTAAAAGTATGTTATCCGAGATAACTGCAAGTGAAGAAATTACAGTAAATTCGTGAATTATTTTAAATATAAAGTAGATACAGGGGAGTAAAAACGCAAATTTGGGTAACGAAAAATCATAAAACCTCTTAAGACCGAAGCCTATGAAGAAAAGGACAGTAAGTATTGCGAAGATTTTAAGTAAAAAGGTTTGAACTGTGTTTGGTGTGCTTATAAAAAATGTTTCAATTAATATTCCAAAAGCTGAAATAAAGGAAGAAATACTTAAAAAAACGTTTGGCAACGGGGGGTGGTCGGGCGAGCGGTGGGTTGTGAATGAAAATACAACAAACATTAAGCCTACAAGGAAAATAAGTGCAAGAATGGCTACACCAAAGGTTTTATATTCCTGCACAAAAAAGCCGGTTTTTGTATCTATTATGTATCTTAACTGTATGAGTCTTAGTACGGCGGTTACAGGCAGTGCTATTAAAAAGAACATAATAACTCGTTTATATTGCATAGTAGGACGCTCCAAACATTATTTTAAGGTTTAAAACATATAATATATTAATTTTATAACGTAATAAAATAAAAGTCAACAAAAATGAGGTGTCGGCATGAAAAAAATGTTTGTTATAGCACTCACGGTCTGGGCGATTATGCTTTTACTTCCGCTTAGTGTTATAGGAAAGGAAACAGAAATTGCCAAAACAGAGGTAATCAGTCTTCAAAAGACTGAAAAAGTCGAAAAGAAGGAAACCTTTAAGGTTTTGGACAAGGATAGCAACAAAATAACCGAAATGGACAGCAATGAATATATCTACGGAGTGGTTGCTGCGGAAATGCCTGCTTTATACGATGAAGAGGCGCTTAAAGCACAGGCGGTAGCGGCATATACCTTTGCACTTAAAAGAAGTCAGGAGAACAGCGATAAGGAATATGATATAACCACAGATTTCAAGGTTGACCAAAGCTTTGTTTCAAAAAGTGAAATAAAGGAAAAATGGGGAGAAAATGCCCAAAAGTACGAAGATAAGATATCCAATGCGGTTAAAGAAGCAGAAGGATATGTAATCAAATATAAAAATGAGCCTATTCTTTCGGTTTATCACGCAGTATCGGGTGGAAAAACCGAGAATTGCTCAAATGTGTGGGGAATGGAGCTTGATTACCTAAAGCCAGTGCTTAGCGAATGGGATAAATTATATGAAAATTATATTTCTGAAGAGGAATTTACTGCTGAGGAGTTAAAAGCCAAATTTCCAAATGTGGAATTCAGCGGAAAAGAAGCAGAATATTTTTCAGAGCCTGTTTATACAGATTCACAGACAGTTAAGAAAATTAAGCTATGTTCAAAGGAATTTACAGGTGAGGAAATAAGAAGCACATTAAATCTTCGCTCGGCAAATTTTAAGGTACAATACACCGACAAAAAGTTTGTTTTTACAGTTTACGGCTACGGTCACGGAGTAGGAATGAGTCAGTACGGTGCCGATTATATGGCGAAGCAGGGCAGTGATTTCAAAGAAATTCTTACATACTATTATACCGACTGCAAGGTTGAAAAATAAGTTTCAAATTCTTGCTTTTTTTAGTTTACTTTTTTTAAGAAATAGTGTAAAATAAATAGAACAAAAGAAAGGCAGGACTTTAATGAAAAATATCGTTATTATAGGTGCAGGGCCCGCAGGTCTTATGGCGGCTGTTACTGCTGCAGAAAAAGACAGGTCTGCAAAGGTTATTTTAGTTGAAAAGAATGAACGTCCCGCCAGAAAGCTTATGATAACAGGCAAGGGAAGATGCAATGTTACTAATAATTGTGATAATGATACCCTGCTTCAAAATGTGCCCCGAAATCCAAGATTTTTATATTCTGCCTTTTCTGCTTTCCCGCCAAGTGCGGTTATGGATTTTTTTGAAAGTGCAGGAGTACCGCTTAAAACTGAGCGAGGCAACAGGGTTTTTCCTCAGTCGGACAAGGCGGTGGATATAGTTGATGCACTTGTAAGCAAAGCTAAAAAGAATAATGTTAAAATCATTAATTCTACTGTAAGAGAGGTTGCGTGCTGTGACGGTGCAGTGAGCGAGGTTGTTTTGCAAAACGGCGATAGAATAAAGGCTGATAGCTGTCTTATTGCAACAGGCGGTATGTCTTATTCGCTTACAGGCTCAACGGGTGACGGTTATGAATTGGCAAAAAAATTAGGGCATACCGTAACCGATATCAAGCCGTCATTAGTACCGCTTTGCTGTCACGAGGGCTTTTGCAGTCATCTTTCGGGGCTTTCACTTAAAAATGTAACATTTTCAGTTTTTGAGGAAGGCAAGAAGAAGCCTTTATATAAAGAAATGGGGGAAATGCTGTTTACGCATTTCGGTATATCAGGACCTCTACCGCTCAGTGCTTCGGCTTATATAAGGTATATGGGTAAAAAGGAATATACGGCTTTTATAGACCTTAAGCCTGCCCTCAGTATAGAGCAGTTGGATGCGAGAATTCTGCGTGATTTCCAAGAGCAAAAAAACAAGGATTTTGCGAATAGTCTGGACAAGCTGCTGCCTAAAAGCCTTATTCCTGTTATTGTTAAGCTGTCGGGAATTGATGGCAGTTTAAAGGTAAACCAGATAAGCCGAGAGCAGAGAAGAAGGCTTTGCGAAATATTAAAGGCGTTGCCGCTTCATATAACGGGCTTCAGACCTATTGAGGAAGCTATAGTGACAAGCGGTGGAATTTCGGTTAAAGAAATTAATCCCGCAACAATGGAGTCAAAGATAGTAAAAGGACTTTTCTTTGCGGGAGAAGTAATAGATGTTGATGCCTTTACAGGCGGTTTTAATCTGCAAATAGCCTTTTCTACGGGTTATGTTGCGGGTATGAATATGTAGGAGGTTAAAATTATGATTTCTATTGCTATTGACGGTCCTGCGGGAGCGGGCAAGAGTACATTGTCGCGTACTGTTGCCAAAAACTTAGGCTATATATATGTTGATACAGGTGCGCTTTACAGAACGGTAGGTCTTAAATTTATACGTTTGGGATACGATACTGACCTTAATTGTAATATTGCAGATGTTTTAAAGGATACTACCGCCGATATCCGCTTTGTTGACGGTGAGCAGAGAGTGTTTTTAGACGGCGAGGATGTATCAGATTTAATAAGAACACCAAAGGCTTCTATGATGGCATCTGCGGTATCAGCGAAGCCTGAGGTCAGAGAGTTTTTGCTTAATATGCAAAGAAAATTAGCTGAAAATAATAATGTTGTAATGGATGGCAGAGATATAGGTACTGTTGTTTTGCCAAATGCTACGGTTAAAATATACCTTACCGCCTCGGCAGAGGTAAGGGCAATGCGCCGTTATAAAGAAATGCTTGAAAAAGGACAAGAGGCTGTTTATGACGATGTGTATAAGGATATGGTGCAAAGGGATTACAATGATATGAACCGTCCGATAGCCCCGCTTAAAAAAGCAGACGATGCCGTTATTGCGGACACAACGGATTATACGTTTCAACAGTCGCTTGAGATGTTGCTTAAAATCATAAAAGAAAGTACTGAAGCAAGATAATGAAAATAACATTAGCCGAAACGGCAGGTTTTTGTTTTGGCGTGGACCGCGCGGTCAATATGGTCTATGACTTACTGGAAAAAGGCGAAAGGGTGTGCACCTTAGGACCCATTATCCATAATCCGCAGTTGGTTGAGGAATTACAGCAAAAGGGTGTCCGAATCGCCTATTCCCCCGATGAAGTCAACGATGGTGAAACTCTTGTTATCCGCTCACATGGGGTTGAGCAGTCGGTTATAGATAGTGCTGAGCAAAAAGGTATAAAGGTTGCAGATGCTACTTGTCCTTTTGTTGCAAAGATTCATAAAATCGTGAGCGAAAAAAGCAGTCTTGGATATGTGACTGTTGTTGCAGGTGATGCAAAGCATCAGGAAGTCAAGGGCATTGTAGGTCACTGTTTTGGAGAGTGCTTCGTTGTAGCAGATACCGAAGAACTTGAAAAATTATTGGAAAATAAGGCCAATTTTTACGATAAAAGGGTGAATTTTGTTTCCCAAACCACATTTAATGCAAAAATTTGGGGAGAAATGCAAAAAAAATTAAAAAAAGTATGTACAAATGCAGAAATTTTTGATACAATATGTAACGCTACCTCTAAAAGACAGCAGGAAGCAGATATGCTCTCCCGCGAGAACGACTGTATAGTTGTTATCGGCGGAAGGCACAGCTCAAATACTGCAAAGCTATTTGACGTTTGCAAAAAAAACTGTCCGAGGACTTTTTTAATAGAAACTGCAAGGGATTTACCGAATCTTGCAATTTTTGAAAACAGTTCTGTTGGGGTTGTGGCGGGTGCATCTACACCTGCCGGTATAATAAAGGAGGTTATTAAAACCATGTCAGAAAATTTACAACCGGTTGAAGAACAGATGGAGGTAAAAGAATCTGTTCAAAAAAGCTTCGAGGA
>CAYQFD010000092.1:0-5678 GCA_964416795.1 uncultured Ruminococcus sp.
AATAATGTAATACTTCCTACATTATTCTATGAAACAGAAAGGAAAAGTTTATTTTTTTATAATATTATACTCCTCGGCACACATTTTAACCACCGATAAAAACCAGCAGTAAAGTGCTTCACCGAGCTCTTGGAAAATTGGGTCACCGTCATGCGAGCAGAGCATAGCAAAGGTCTGCCCTATTCTTCGGTCAACCTCACCGCCCCTGCGAAATGCTAAGTAATAAAAAGAAAAAGCGCCTGTATCCTCTGAGGTTTTATAAATCTCAGGTTCTTTTTGCTTTATAGTATCAATAAAGCTTTTTTGAGCAATTCCGCTAACAGCATCATCACCGCAAAACTGTTCAAAACCTACCGTTGCGGTAAACGACAGTAGCATTCTTCTATGAATTAACATATCCGTATTAGAGCTATCGTCCTGACTGTCTTCGGATACCTTTGCATCTTCTATAAACTTAAGTGCCACCGCTTTGCCCCACGCCTTAGCATTTTTGATTAGTGCTTTATCGGGACCGCTTGTCTGCAAGCTCTGTTCTTTGTTCTTCTTAATATCAAGCGAAGGCTTGTCACCCGCGATTTTAATATCATTATCCGAATACAATTTTTTCACCTCTTATAGTTTGCTTAAAAACGATAGATTAAATCTGTTTTAAAGCTTCTGCTAATTGGGCAGGGCAAGAGGTATTCTTAAACCCGCACTTGATATTTTGCAATTTTTCAATTACATCTTCTACCTTCATGCCCTCTACCAAAGTTCCGACACCCTGTGTATTTCCTGCACATCCGCCTTCAAATTTAACCTTTTTTACGATGCCTTCTTCAACATCAATTATAATATTGCGGGAACATACTCCCTTAGTTTTATATGAAATCTGCATCAAATTTATTCCTTTTATTTAAAATTTATCTGTCCTTAAATCTGTTACTGCGAACAGGGTGGCGAAGCTTTCTTAATGCCTTAGCCTCAATCTGACGGATACGCTCACGTGTTACGTTGAATTCAGCGCCTACCTCTTCCAAGGTATGACATCTTCCGTCATGCAGACCGAAACGCAGTCTTATTACGGATTCCTCTCTCGGAGTAAGAGTCTTGAGAACACCATCTATATCCTCATTTGTAATGGTTTTAAGTGCCGCCTCGTCGGGAGCTAAAGCTTCTTCATCGCGGATAAAGTCCATAAGTCTTGAATCCTCTTCAGGACCGATAGGTGTTTCCATAGAAACAGGCTCTTGTGCTACACGCATAATCTCCCTTACACGCTCTACGGGAAGCTCCATCTTTTCTGCAATTAATTCTTCACTAGGCTCAAAGCCGTTTTCGTGCAGTAGCTGACTTTGTACCTTTTTGAGTCGGTTAATAGTTTCAACCATATGAACAGGTATACGGATAGTTCTTGCTTGGTCAGCAATAGCACGGGTTATAGCCTGTCTTATCCACCAAGTAGCATAGGTTGAGAACTTAAAGCCTTTGGTGTGGTCAAACTTGTCCACTGCTTTAATAAGACCAACATTACCCTCTTGGATAAGGTCTAGGAAATACATACCTCTGCCGACATATTTCTTAGCAATACTTACAACAAGACGGAGGTTCGCTTCTGTAAGACGCTGTTTTGCATATTCGCTACCCTCTGTGATTTTAACCGCAAGCTCAATTTCTTCCTCAGATGACAAAAGCGGTACTCTGCCTATTTCACGCAGATAAACTTTTACAGGGTCGTCAAGCGAAATATTTTCAAACGTCATATCCTCTTCGCTTAACTTATCAACATCCATTTCTTCGAGCTTCAATTCGTCATCTGTAGGTTCCTCGTCAAAATCAAGCTCAAGAATCGGAGGTTCAGAAAATAGCTCGTCTAAATCCTCAGGCGCATTTTCGATATCGTCCAAGGAGGTCGCCTTCTCCTCATTTTCAAACTGCTCAGAAGCCACTTCGTTAATATTATTTTCCTTTTTCTTATTATCCATAATATTCAGTTACCTTTCTTTTTATTAATTATATTCTGCAAATTAGACGCCCAATCCTCAACCGAAGCTTCCGAAATACTCGGTGCATTCAAAATATTTCCTTCTTCTAATATTACCCGAGCGCAATCTTTTAATACCGTTTTTGCGTTTTCTCCCGCTTTTTCGCTGTTTGCAAGGGCTACCAAGTAACCTAATTCTGCGGGTATTAATTTATCTGCAAAAGCCGATATATCAAGCGTTCTGCCAGAATTCAAAATATCCACCATAATATCATATATGCGTTTATTAAGAGAAGTCACCATTTTATCGGGTGTCAGCTCTTCCTTAATTAAGTCATAGAAATCAGGATGCTGCATAAGAATTGCAATCACCGTTTCCTCAGCTGAACAGCCCTTTGGCGAAAGCCGTCTTTCAGGATTTATATCATCCCTTGTTAGCTTTGTTTTAATAGCCTCGGAAATTTCTTTGTTTTGTTTATATCTGTTGCGTTTCTTTCGCAAATCGTCAACCTTAGCGGTAAGCGCTGTACGCGAAACACCGTACTTTTCACAGAGTCTGCCGATATAAATATCTCTTGTCATTACATCATCATCGGCGGCGATAACCTCTGCTGCACGCGAAAGATACTGTAATTTTCCGTCATCACTGTCGAGATTCATACCGTCAGCCGCCATAAGCAATTTATACTCGATATCGCTGACCGCTCCCTCAATTAATGCCCTGAACCTTTCAGGTCCGCTCTTTCTGATAAACTCGTCAGGGTCTTTACCGTCAGGAATAATAACAACCCTCACATTAAGTCCTGTGTTTTCAAGTAACTGAGAAGCCTTTTTAATAGCTTTTTGCCCTGCAGCATCACTGTCAAGCATTAAAACTATTTCCTTTGTGTAACGGGCAATCAAATTAACCTGTTCGCTTGTAAAGGCCGTTCCCAAAGGTGCTACCGCATTAGTAAAGCCTGCCTGATGAAGTGAAATAACGTCCATATTACCTTCAACAAGGATTATTCTCTCGGCGCAATTCACCTTAGCAAAATTGATGCCGAAAAGGTTTTCGCTTTTCTTATAAACAGGAGTATCCGAAGTGTTCACATACTTTCCGCCTGTTTTTTCCTCACTTGGTACTGCACGCCCGCTGAAACCGATTACATTTCCCCTAATATTTATAATCGGGAACATATAACGTTTTCTGAAACGGTCATAATAAGTGCCCTTCTGACTTTTACCGATAACGTTTGCCGTCATCATATCATTTATAGAAAATCCCTTGCCTTTAAGATGCTTAATTAGAGCATCCCAACTGTCAGGCGCGGCGCCCAGTCCAAAATGCTTGATGGTTGCAAGTGTAAGTCCTCGCGATAAATAATAGTCAAGCGCCCACTTACCGTGAGGCGACATTAAATACTTGTGGAAAAATCTTGCTGTTTCCTTATTTATATCATAAATAGTGTTTTTAAGCCGCGTCATCGAATCGTCATACCCATCCTGTGGGAGAGTAACCCCCGACCTTTCGGCTAAAAGCTTCACCGATTCAATATAATCGAGATTTTCAATAAGCCCCGTAAATGTAAATACATCTCCCCCAACGTGACAGCCGTAGCAATAAAACGATGAGGACTCGGGATAAACCGTAAACGAGGGGGTTTTTTCACTGTGAAACGGGCAAAGACCGACAAGATTTTTACCTCTGCGTTTTAGGTTTACATACTGCGAAATTGCAGTTTCAATATCGTTTCTGTATTTAATCTCATTAATAATATCCTCAGGTATTGCCACAAAACCGCCTCCTTTACTTTAATATATAATATAATTTGTACCATTTTCGGTACATCACAAGCTCCAGAACTTTGGAATATAAATGTTTGAAAAGACTGTTGTTGCGTAATGGTCGGTCATACCCGCTATATAATCTGCAACAGCGCGTTTTTTACCCTCTTGCTCGCAGATTTTTATATACTCCTCGGGAAGCTTTGAGATATTTTCAAGGTAGTACTTAAAAAGACCTTCCATAAGTCCTAAAACCTTTGTTTCCTCCGATTTTGCCATAGGGTTTTTATAAACCGCATCGAATAAGAAGAAATGTAATTTATTATAATATTCTTCAGTTTTTGAATCCATTTTTATATCATAGGTACCGTTATCAACAATAGAATTTACAAGGCTCCCGATTCTCTCACTTTTGGTTTTACCCAAAACATCAGTGATCTCACTCGGAATATCGCCGTCGCTAATAATTCCGCCGCGTATGGCATCGTCAATATCGTGATTAATATATGCTATTCTGTCCGCATATCTGACAAGTCTTCCCTCAAGCGTCTCAGACCATTCACCGCAGGTATGATTTGCTATACCGTCCAACACCTCAGCGGTAAGATTAAGACCTTTTCCGCCTTTTTCTATTCTCTTGCAAACACGCACGCTCTGTTCATAGTGTGTGAATTTAAAGTCTACTAAATCGGCAATCGCCCTTTCCCCTGCGTGACCGAATGGGGTGTGCCCTAAATCGTGGCCTAGTGCTATAGCCTCGGTCAAATCTTCATTTAGTCTTAATGCCCTTGCCATTGTGCGCGCTATTTGCGACACCTCTAAGGTATGGGTAAGACGTGTTCTGTAATGGTCGGACTCGGGTGACAAAAAAACCTGTGTTTTATGCTTTAAACGTCTGAAGGAACGCGAATGAATAATACGGTCGCGGTCCCTTTGAAAGTCGGTTCGAAGGTCGCATTTCAGCTCCTTTACCTCACGTCCCTTACTACAAGCGGAAAGCATCGCATTTTCAGATAAAAACAGCCTTTCATTCGCTTCTGTTTGCTCTCTCACAGTCATTTTCTTGCCCCCTTTAATAATGTTATTAGATAAAAAAAGCAAAATACCTTTATTTTTTACAATTTTTTTGAAATTTCAAAAGGTGCTATGCTTTTTTCCTCCTCCACAGCAGTAAGCCTTGCGGAAAATACTTCTGTGAGCTTAGATAAAAAGCTCTCACTTTCTGTATCGTTAAATACAAATGTTATTTTAACCTTATCTGTAAACTCGGTGCTTTCAATTACACCGTTTTCGCCCTCAATTAAAAAAGCCAGCCTTTGATGGTCCTGATAATCACAGGAAATGCTAAACTTTGTGCAGGGTATCATTTCGGCAATTATTGCATTTGCTACCGCATCCTTAGAGGATGTGGAATATGCCCTTACAAGACCGCCTGTACCCAAAAGCACACCGCCAAAATACCGTGTCACAACAATTGCGCAATCGGTAATACCGTTGCCGTTTATAACATCAAGTATAGGCTTACCTGCTGTTCCGTGAGGCTCGCCGTCATCAGAAAAACGGCACAGTCTTCCCTTATCAACCGAATAAGCAAACACATTATGTCTTGCATCCCAATATTTTGAACGCATTTCTTCTATAAAGGCCACCGCTTCTGTCTCGGTTTCGCAGTGACGAAGTGTTGCAATAAAACGCGAGCGTTTTTCGACATATTCGGCATTGGCTTCGCCTATTACCGTTAAATACTGACTCATTTTGCACCCTCTTTTTAAAAAAAATCGCAGTCGCATATTACAGCGACTGCTCATAAAGGTTTATTCGCCCATATTGAAACGCTTCTTAAATCTGTCAACACGTCCGCCGGTGTCTACCAACTTCTGCTTACCTGTAAAAAACGGATGACATTTAGAACAAATATCCAAACGGATATCCTTTTTTGTAGAGCGTG
>CAYQFD010000093.1:0-5633 GCA_964416795.1 uncultured Ruminococcus sp.
AGCTTTTGGAAAAAGGTGGACTTGTAAAATTCGCCGAGCGTATGAGAAAACTGGCAAGAGTCTGGTTTTCAGGCGAAGAAGAGGACGAAGTTTCAAGCCAGTTAGAAGAATATATTTTAACGGGCGGTGTTTACGGTAATTCAGTAAACAGAATGTCGGTAACACAGTCTAAAAAGCGCGGAAAAGTAAGGTATATATTCAGAAAAATCTTTTTACCGTATAAGACTATAAAATTGTATTATACTGTGCTTGAAAAACACAAATGGCTGTTACCTTTTTGCGAAATACATAGGTGGCTGCGGCTGATTTTCTGCGGCGGAATAAAGAAGTCTGTCAATGAAATTAGACTCACAAACGATATTAAAGACGAGCAGGTTGATAAAGTCGCGCAACTACTTAACGATATAGGTTTGTAGTAATTTTACGGTTAATTTGTAGAGTGAGTTTGTGATTTTCAATATTAGAATTTTTCACATAATTTCACTTGACAAGATGAGTTTTTTGGTATATAATCATAATAGAGATTAAGAGTATAGCAAAAGAGTGCGAAAGAGCACTCTTTTGCTATTTGTTTTTTAGGTAAAGGAGTGTAAACATAAGTGAATAGAAAATCACTTTATGAATGTCTTGAAGTGTGTCCTATTATCGCATCGGTTCACGATGAGTTCTTTGAAAATGTTCTTAATTCACCGTCTGAGGTTATATTTCTGCTTGGTGGAAATATAATTACTGTGGGCGAAAGAATTAAAGCTGCACACAGCGCGGGGAAAAGTATTTTTATACATATTGATTTGACAGACGGAATAGGAAAGGACCGTTCAGGCGTGGAATATCTTGCACACCTTGGTGCTGACGGTATTTTGAGTACCAAAGCAATTCTTATACGTATTGCTAAGGAATGCGGTCTTTTGACTGTGCAGCGCTTCTTTGCTTATGACACCCAAGGAATAGAGAGCATAAGCGAAATTTTGTATAACAGTTCGCCTGATATTATTGAAATTATGCCAGGGGTAATCGGCAAAATCATCGAGCGGTTTTCGGACAGTTCGGTGCCTCTTATAGCGGGTGGACTTATTGAAACCAAACAGGAAGTGACAACTGCTCTCAGCCTTGGTGCGCTTGCGGTTTCTACAGGTGTAGAAGAATTGTGGTATCTGTAGATTTTTAAGGGGACAAAGGTATGGAATTTTTTAAATCTTTATTTATGAATATTGATTATAATTTTTTGATTAAAGTCGTTGTAAGATCCTTGATTGCTGTTGTAATTGGTGCGCTCATAGGAAGCGAACGAGCACGTCACGGACGTGCAGCAGGAATGAGAACACATATTTTAGTATGTTTAGGCTCAATGCTTACTTCTATGATAAGCATTTATGTGAGTGATGTCACAGGAAATCAAGGCGATGTATTAAGAATTTCTGCTCAGGTAATTTCAGGTATTGGTTTCTTAGGCGCAGGTATGATTATTCTTAAAAACAATAACGTTATTACAGGTCTTACAACGGCGGCAGGGGTATGGACTACGAGTATAATAGGTATTGCGGTTGGTTTCGGTTTTTACTCGGGCGCAATAATTGCAACAGTTTTGTTTTTAAGCACAATAATACTCTTCTCGAAGCTTGAACGCAAAAAGAAAAGTACAGAAGTTATTTATCTTGAAATCGACGATATGTATAAGGCGAATAAGGTTGTGAGCAATTTAGCAAGCTATATACCAACGGAATTTTCATATAAATTCTTAGCGCCTAAAAGTAATTTTCAGGGAAATCTTGGAATTAATGTAATAATCGAGAGAAGGCAGCAGTTAGATATTAATAAGCTTACAGAAATTGAAAATGTTGTATTTACGGAAGAAGAATAAAACAGGTTATGGGTATATCCCATAACCTGTTTTACTTTCATAATGATCACCGGCAGTATTATAACTCCAAATTAAGCATTTGTAAAGTTAAATTAAATGGTGGTTCCTCGTTTGATACTGCCATTCCCAAATTTTTTTCGCACCTCATAAATAGAGTCTTCTATTTGTTCTTCAATTGTTTCGTCTATTTCCTCACCGAAAATATCCTGCTGAACGGCAGTTTTAGAAGATTTAAGATTAATCGCTCTAAGCCCTACAGAACGAAGCGGCTCGCCAAAGGTATAATTTTTACAGAACAACTCAAAACCGCGCTTTGCAAAATTAAGGGTTGAATTTGTTGAATCTAAAAAGGTGTGGCTAAACTCTTTTACAACAAGAGAAGAGGTTCTTATATGAACCTGAACACCGCCCGCGTACATTCCTTTTTGGTGCAGAATGTCACATATATATTGTGAAAAAGAAAGCATCACTTTCCAGACCTCATCGTTATTTGCGAAATCCTTTCCGCAGGTCATAGATTTGCCTATGCTTTTAGGCTTGTCGTTTTCAGTGGGGGTTATAACAGGTGAGTCATCTTCGCCGAGTGCGAATTTTTTAAGCTCTAAACCGTTTTTTCCAAGCAAGCGGTTTAGTGTGGCAGAATCACAGTCAGCAATATCGCCGATACTGTAGATACCCGATGATTTGAGCTTTTCACAGGTTTTTCTTCCGACAAATAAAAGGTCGCTCACGGGCAGGCGCCAAACCATCTGTTGATAGTTTTCGCGGGATATAACAGTCACACCGTCTGGTTTTTTCATATCAGAGCCAAGCTTTGCAAAAACCTTGTTAAAGCTGACACCTACCGAAATTGTAATTCCAAGCTCGCTTTTTATATCTTTGCGAAGCTTATTGGCTATCTCTTCACCGTTTCCGAAAAGTACTGTGCTTCCTGTTACATCAAGCCAACATTCGTCTATACCGAACGGCTCAACCATATCGGTATATCTGTTGTAAATTTCGCGTGCTTTCAAGGAGTATTCTTCGTATTTATCATAAATAGGTGGTAGTATTACAAGATTTGGACACTTAGCCTTAGCTTCAAATATTGCCTCGGCAGTTTTAACACCGAATTTCTTTGCAAGCTCATTCTTTGCAAGAACTATTCCGTGGCGGTTTTCTTTGTCACCGCAAACTGCAACGGGCATATCCTTTAAGGTGGGGTTAAAAAGCAGAGAAACAGAAGCAAAAAAGTTGTTTAAATCACAATGAAGAATAATTCTGTCTTTCATACCTTGCACCACCTTGAACATTTGTTCTATAATTATACGCCAAAGTAGAGCAAAAGTAAAGAGTAATTACAAATTAAATTTTTCCAATGCCTTTATGTGCAGTCTTTCTGTCTGTCGCTTGCTGTAATTTAAAATAAGACCTATTTCTTCGAGTGTTCTGCCAAATATGTATTTTTGAAAAAGCACTTCGCTTAAAATTCCGCCGTCAACTGCTTTGATTTTCTGTTCAATTTCATCACGCAAGTTTTTACATTTAACTATATTTTTATCATATATTTTTTCTTTATCGGGCGATATGTTTTTCATACCTTCAAGACGTTTAATTTTGGCTTGCTGCAGCAAATAAAGATTTAAGTATTTCTTTTTTTCTTCGCGCATTTTTTCTTTTCCTTTTCGCATTGTAATAGAGCCACATACTGTCCATAGCTATAGTTTGTATTATGGGTTTTGTTATAAAGACCTAGCTCTCTTATTATAATATTGAGCGGACTTATTAATTGCGCTTTTCTGTGTTGCAGCTGCTTTTCCCATAAAATTTTGCCGCGCTTAGCGCATTCTTCACTGCAATAGTCTATTTTGCCTTTGGTAAGCTTTGCTCCGCAACAACGGCAGTGTGTCTGAATTTTGTTTGTAAAGTAGTAGGAATAGCAGTGCGGACATACATAGCTTGTTTCATAAGGTGGGGAAGAAAGTCCGTGCTTTTCCACTATTTTTTTTGGTTCCTCAAATTCGCTTAAACAATCATAGCAAAAGTACATATCTTTTCTCCTATTGACATTTTGTGTTTTTTGTACTATAATCAGATTACGAAATCACGTAATCTATAGGTATTATATTACGTAAACACGTAAATGTCAAGACGAAATTACGTAATTACGTAATTTTAAAGGAGAAGAATATGCTGTTTGTTTATGATTTAATTGAAGAACTGTGTATGAAAAAGGGAATAACGGTTACAGCGCTTTGCAAGGAATGTAAAATCCCGCGCTCTACTATGAGTGATTACAAAAAGGGAAGAATTAAAAGTCTTTCTGCCGATACACTTTGTAAAATTGCCGATTATTTTGATGTTAGTGTGGGGTATCTTTGCGGTGCACCGCTTCCTGCCGCAAATGAGGAAGCACTGAAAACACTTCTTTTCGGTGAGGGAGTAGTTGTGACAGATGAAATGTGGAAAGAAGTAAAAGACTATGCCAAGTTTATAAAGCAGAAACATAGCAAGGACTAATGGGAAATTTGGAATCAATAGTAAAACCTCGATGATTTTTTCATCGAGGTTTTTGTATAATTACAGATTTTAAATTGCATATTCAAGATATTTTTTCAAGCGAATGATTGTAAAGGTTTTCTCTTATTTAGTGTTTTTCCTGAAATTTAAATAATCTTCTAAAATAATAACTGCCGCAACAGCGTCAACTACCTGTTTACGCTTTTTACCCCTTGTGTCAGTAAAGTTGAGTGCTGTGTGGGCAGAAACGGTAGTGCAGCGCTCATCCCACATAACAGTTTCAAGTCCGCTTTTTTGGGCTATTAAATTCGCTGTTTCTTTACATTCCTTAGAGCGCCAACCCTCACTGCCGTCCATATTTTTAGGGTTTCCAACAACAATAAGCTCGGCTTTAAGCTCTTTTGCGATTTGAGAGATTTTATCAACTAATTTTTCTGTGCTGTATTCTGTAATAACAGTCTTTGGAAAGGCAAAGCCTTCGTCCTTATCAGATACAGCAATACCCGTTCTTGCTTTACCTAAATCCACCGACATTATTATCATTTATCATCACCGCCGATTTTTGCAACAATTCTGCTTTTTCGGTTTATATACTCTTCGGGCAGATGAGAATTATCGTTATAGAAGCAGACATTAATGTTGAAGTCATCATCAAACTCAAGAAGAGTAACTGCGGTGTTTTCGCACCAAGGAGTGTCCTTAAGTCTTTCGATATCACCGTAAAGCAGTCTGCAGTTAAGACAGCGAAGCACTCCGCCGTGTGTAGCACAGGCAACAGTTTTACCTTTATTTTCTCTTGCGATATCCTGAACCGCATTCCAGATTCTCTCATAGGCGTGGCGCATAGGCTCACCGTTTTCGGGGGCGAAATCTTGCGGATGGTTATTCCAAGCATCCGCGAGGCCTTCAATTTCATTGAATGCAATTGCAAAAGGTCTGCCCTCAACAACACCGCCGTGAAGCTCAATAATGCTGTCCAACAGCTCTAACTCAATATTTTTATTACCGATAATAGCTTTTGCGGTTTTTTTAGTTCTTATAAGCGGACTTGAAAAAACTCGGTCAATATGAATGCTTTCAAACCTTTTTTCTAAAAATTCAAGCTGTTTGGCACCGAGCTCGCTAATATCAAGGTCAGTAGTACCTTGAAAGATACGCTTTATATTACCCTGCGCCTCACAATGTCTGACTAAATAAACTCTTGTCATATAATCACCTTTTAAGCAAACACGAATAATCCGAACCTGATTTTAGAGGTGAGATTTTCGTCTTT
>CAYQFD010000094.1:0-5561 GCA_964416795.1 uncultured Ruminococcus sp.
TCCCAGGTCTTTGCACACCTGATGAAAGCTATCACGGTGTAACCTATACCGAGCGCTTCGGTCTTGCGGGCGCATATATCACAAAGGCAACAGCTCAGCTTATGCGCGATTTCGGCTCTATTCAGTCACCGCAGAATGCGTATTATGTAAACTTGGGACTCGAAAGCCTACATCTTAGAATGAATAAGCATTGCGAAAACGGTCTTGCAGTAGCAAAGTATCTCAAGAGTGATGATAGAATTTCTTGGGTTACCTATCCCGGACTTGAGGGCGACGAATATTATGAGCTAGCCCAAAAATATATGCCAAACGGCACCTGCGGTGTAGTAAGCTTTGGTGTTAAGGGTGGCAGAAAAGCGGCGGAAAGCTTTATGAAAAATTTGAAGCTTGCGGCTATTGAAACCCACGTTGCAGATGCCAGAACCTGTTGCTTGCACCCTGCAAATGCAACCCACCGTCAGATGAATGACGAGGAATTGGCTTTAGCGGGAATTTCACCCGACCTTATCCGTTTTTCTTGCGGAATTGAGGATGCAGAAGACCTTATTGCAGATATTAAGCAGGCACTTGATAATATATAATGAAGAATGAATAATGAAAAATGAATAATTAATGTGTTTTGGCATTGCCAAAACCCATATAAATCGTTTCGCTTTGCGAAACTCCGAAATTATTCACTATTCATTATTCAATATTCATTTATTCTAAATTTTTTTGTAAAGGAATAAAGGAAAAGATTAATGCCTATTAAAATTCCGAACGATTTACCCGCAGTAAAAACACTAAACGATGAAAATATCTTCGTTATGACCGAAACCCGCGCCATAACGCAGGATATTCGTCCGCTTAAAATTTTACTGCTCAATTTGATGCCTAAAAAGATTGAAACCGAAACCCAGTTATCGAGGCTTCTCGGTAACTCACCCTTACAGGTGGATTTCGAGTTTATACACACAAAAAGCCATAAGTCGAAAAACACTTCGGCGGAGCATCTTTTTGCGTTTTACAAAACCTTTGACGATATAAAGGACCAGACCTTTGACGGTATGATTATCACAGGTGCGCCTGTTGAGCATTTAGAGTTTGAAGAGGTTGAGTATTGGGATGAGCTGTGCGAAATAATGGAGTGGACCAAAACCCACGTTCATTCAACCTTTCATATCTGTTGGGGCGCACAGGCAGGTCTTTATTACCATTACGGGATAAAGAAATATCCGCTAGAGAAGAAAATGTTTGGCATTTTCCCTCATAAAGTCGACTATAAGCGCTCTATTTTGCTTCGTGGTTTTGATGATGTCTTTATGGTGCCCCATTCAAGACATACTACTGTTTTGGCAGAGGATATTAAAAAGGTGAAGGATTTAAGAATTCTTTCTACATCTAATGAGGCGGGGGTTTATGCCGTTTCAACAAAAAAAGGCAAGCAGATTTTCATAACAGGTCATTCTGAGTACGATAGGGATACTCTGGCTAATGAATATTTCAGGGACTTGAATGAGGGTAAGCCTATTGAAATACCCAAAAACTATTTCCCTAATGACGATGTGAAGAAAGCCCCTGTTGTTACTTGGCGCTCACACGCGAATTTGCTTTATTCCAACTGGCTTAACTATTTTGTTTACCAGACAACGCCTTACGATATCAAGAAAATTAAAAAATAGTAAAAAACCGCACGGCTTAATGGCTTTGTGCGGTTTTTGTGCTGTTCAAGGAAGTGAAAAAATGAAGAATTATGTGTTATACAACCCGCTTGCAGGCAACTGCAGAGGCGAAAAATGTGTGGAATCTGTCGAAATCCCTGACGGTGAAGCCGTATTCTTAGATATCACCGAAATGGCAGATTGCAAGGAGTTTCTAAAGGGACTCGAAAAACAGGACCGCGTAATTATTTGCGGCGGCGACGGTACCCTTAACCGATTTATTAACACTATTTCCGATTTAGATATCGGAAACGATATTTTTTATCTTGCGGCGGGCAGCGGAAACGATTTTTTGAATGATATTAACCTTAAGCCCTCTAAAGCACCGATTAAAATCAATCATTATATTAAAAATTTGCCCGAAATTTATGTTAAGGGTAAAGCGTACCGTTTCATAAACGGCATAGGTTACGGAATTGACGGTTATTGTTGTGAGGAACGCGACCGCAAAATGCAAACTACCAATAAACCCGTTAATTATACACTCATTGCACTCAAAGGTTTGCTTTTTGCTTTTAAACCGCTAAATGCAACTGTCACTGTCGACGGTGAAGTGTTCAAATACGAGCGAGTGTGGATGGCACCGACAATGCTAGGCAGATTTTTCGGCGGCGGAATGATGATAGCGCCCAATCAAGACCGCAAAAATAAGGACGGCAGTGTAACGCTTATAGTCGCACACGATTTAAGCAAGTTAAAAATTGTGTCACTGTTTCTATCAGTATTTAAGGGTAAGCATTTAAAGTATAAAAAATATGTTGCAGTACATACAGGTCACAGTATAAATGTTAAGTTCGACCGCACTGCACCGCTTCAAATTGACGGCGAAACTATTTCAGATGTTCCTGAATATTCTGTTACAGCCAACAAAAATGTGTTGCACACAGATTTTATTGTGTTATAATTTTATTGACGATACTAAAAAATATGTAAAGAGAGGATATATATGGGAAAAACAACATTTATTGCCGCGGGAGACGCTTTTGTTACAAGGCGACTCGCAGAGGGCGGCTATGAAGGATTCAAGGAATTGAAGGAATGTATTGAAAGCCATGATGTACGTTTTCTAAATCTTGAGTCTACTTTTCACGAGCAAGAGGGATTTCCCGCAGTGCAAAGCGGGGGTACTTGGGCAATGTCAGATCCAAGGACACTTGACGATATAAAGGAATACGGTTTTAATATCTTTAACACCGCTAATAACCATTCGGGCGACTTTGGTAGCGGTGGTGTGTTAGCAACTATTCGCAATCTTAAAGAAAGAGATATGATTTTCTCCGGAACAGGCAAGGATTTGTCTGATGCGGCAAAGCCCTGTTATCTTGAAACAAAGCATACAAGGGTGGCACTTATCAGCTGTTCATCGTCTTTCAAGGTTGCCGCAAGAGCAGGGGATCCTACAACTAATATGATAGGACGTCCGGGTCTTAATCCGCTGAGATATGATGAAATTATTCATCTTGACCCCGAAACCTTTAAAAAGGCGCAGGAGGTTGTCCAAAAAAGCAATATTAACCATATTACCGATAAGAGCGTCCGCAATGGCTATGCAATGGCAACAGGCGGAGATAATTCTGTTAATATGGGCGGCAAAAAGATGGTGCTTGACGAGAGCTGCTGGATAGAAAGCACCCTTAACGAAAAGGATTGGAAACGCATTGAAGCTGAAATTATCGAGGCGCGACGTCAGGCGGATGTGGTACTTGTCAGTATCCACAATCACTTTATTGACGGCATCAAAACCAACGAGGCGCCAAAGTTTTTAAAGGATTTCAGTCACCGCTGCATAGATGCGGGAGCAGATGTTATTATAGGTCACGGCCCCCACGAGCTTCAGGGTATTGAAATTTATAACGGTGGAGTTATTTTCTACAGTATAGGTAACTTTATTTTTGAGACTGAAACTGTGGAATTTCAGCCTTGGGATGCCTATGCTAACCGCAATCTTCCTGTGGATACCAAGGTGGGAGAATATATGAATAACCGAAGCAAAAACGGTACAGCGGGTTACTGTGTTCAGTGGCCTATTTGGAATGCAGTTATGGCGGCTTGGACTATGGAGGACGGCGCAGTTACAGAAGTCCAGCTTTATCCTGTGGAGCTTGGAATGGATAAACCCCGAAGTCAGAAGGGTGTGCCCGTAATGAACAAAAGTGAAGAAACACTCAAATATTTGAAGGAACTAAGCGAACCTTTCGGCACTGAAATCGAAATTAACGACGGTGTCGGATATATACGTTTAAAGTGAGGTACATATAATGAATATTTATGAACAGATTATCAAAATCTCAGAGTCAATGAAAGAAGAAATGGTCTCTTGTCGACGTGATTTTCATAAGTATGCGGAAACAGGTTGGTTTGAAATGCGCACAAGCTCAATTATTGCCCGCAAGCTTACCGACCTAGGCTATGAGGTTCTCACGGGTGAGGACGTGTGCGACCGCGAAGCCCGTATGGGTGTTCCAAGCGAAAAGGCATTGGAAGAAGCCTATAATCGCGCTATAGAACAGGGTGCAGACAAGGAATTTGTCGAGCATACAAAGGGCGGTATGACAGGCGTAATCGGAATTTTGCGTTGCGGCGAAGGTCCCACAGTTGCTATGCGTTTTGATATTGACGCATTGGGTGTTTTCGAGTCGGACGAGCCTGAACACAGACCGAATGCCGAAGGCTTTGCTTCTATTAACTACGGCTCAATGCACGCTTGCGGTCACGACGGACACGCTACTATAGGACTTGGCGTTGCAAAAACTCTTATGGAAATCAAGGACCAGCTTCACGGTACTGTAAAACTCATTTTCCAACCCGCTGAAGAGGGAGTCAGAGGCTCTAAAGCAATAGTTACTAAGGGACATCTTGATGATGTTGATTATTTTATGAGCGGTCATCTCGCACCGAGGAGAGAGGGTAATACCGCGCATTTCTGTCCCGCAAGTGCGGGGAGTCTTGCTACCTGTAAATACGATGTAACAATTCGCGGTCTTGCAGCCCATGCGGGCGGCGCACCGCATACGGGTAAAAACGCGCTTCAAGCAGCCGCTACGGCAACACTTAATCTATATGCTATTCCGCGTCACAGCAGGGGCGCATCCCGAATTAATGTAGGCAGACTGATTGCGGGAAGCGGAAGAAATGTAATTGCTGACGAGGCGTTTATGGAAATCGAAATTCGCGGTGCTACAACCGAGATTAACGAGTATATGTGCGAAAGCGCAGAGCGCGTACTTGTCGCTAGCGCTCAGATGTATGACTGCACCGTAGAAATGAAGCTTATGGGAGCTACCGAATCCTTCTCCTGCGATTTGGATTTCTCCGAACAAATCAGCGGAGTATGCAGTGAAGAATTAGGACTTGTTCCTTATTCCGAAAAAGTATACAGAGCGGGCGGCGGAAGCGAAGATGTCGCATATATGGTGAACAGGGTTCAGAAACAGGGAGGCAAAGCCACCTTTATGAGATTGTTCACTAAAATGGCAGGTCCTGGACATAACCGCCGTTATGATTTCGATGAAGATGTATTGCCGACTGCTGTAAAAATTTATGCGGGTAATGTTTATAATCTTCTTAAAAAATAACAGAACTAAAAACAGGATATAGCCGAATTACCGACTATATCCTGTCTTTTATATAATAATCATAAAATTCAAAAGAACCTGAAATTAAGGTTACTGTGTCAGAGTCAACCGTTAAATTTTTGTTATAGAGAATAAAAAAACATTGACTTTTGCAAGCTTACTATATATAATAATATGGCTATCCTTTTTTAAACTTATTCAAGCGCAGTTTCAGCGCGGAAGAAAAGATTTATCAGTTTAAGTCAAGTATAAAAATTAAATATCGAGGCGTGGCTCAGTTTGGTAG
>CAYQFD010000095.1:0-5551 GCA_964416795.1 uncultured Ruminococcus sp.
ATCTTTGCTTAATCTCGACAAATTTAGCAAGAGCATCAAATACACCTGCAAGGAGTAACCGTGTGGGCTGTGTAGCAATAACAGCAGTATCAGCTATAACACCGTCTACTTCATAACCGTAATGCAAAGAGCCTACTGTTCTTCCATCAGGTGTATATCGAATACTTAGAGGCGTGTATGCCGCACAGGTAGCACTGGAGGTTGGAATATTAATGACTGGAAGCTTTGCAAAATATCCGCATAATTTTGCAAAGTCGCAGATTACGCCTCCTCCCACACCTACTATGACATCATAATTTTTTTCCTTTGCAAGTAGAGCCAGTTCTTTTGCACGCTCTTCATTACAGGTTCCGGTATGTACAATAAATTCATATTTATTGCATTTTTCCGCAACACTTTTTTCTATTTTTGATTTGGTTAAATCAACTGCAGTTTTTCCGCCTATAATAAGTGGTGAAGTCCCAAGTCTCATTACTTCATCACCTGTTTTTTCGATATATCCCGCACCTTGAATATATCTGCCGCATCCTATCCTGAACGATTCTTCTTTTATTGGCATATTTTAACCCTCCCGAAAATTTTTTGACATATCTTAATTATAGTGTTATAATATGCAAAAGAAAATACAACTAATTGACTATAATTTCAGGTTTATTGCTGCTTGGGGGCGTTATTATGATTTTCAGTGCATATCAGGATACATACAAGGGCATTGCCGACGTTTCTGTTGTAAGCAGCGGCCATATCTTTGCCCAAAAGGGAAGAAAAATAGACCGTCCGTGTGGTAGGTCCGATTACCTTTTGTTTTATATTGCAAAAGGTAAAGAGCACTTTTATCTTGATAACGAAATAGTTGCCGATGAAGGCTCGTTTATATTTTTCAGACCCTTTGAAAAGCAGGAACACATACATATGGAAAGTAAGACCGGTGAATTTTATTATGTCCACTTCAATGCACCTGCCGATTTTGATTTGTTTGGGTTTAAAAGCTCCGTTGTATATAACATAAAGCCAAGTGTTAAAGTACGTGATATATTTGAAGAAATTATAAGCGAACTGCAAACAAAACAACCGGCATACGAAGTGCTTTGTGTTTCAAAACTTTTTAACATTATTTCTCTTTTAATCAGGAAAACGGAAAAGGAATCAGCTGCGCAAGGTAGATATTTTGATAAAATATCTTTTGTTATTCAAAAAATGAACAAGGAATATGAAAAAAATTATACTTTAGATGAATATGCAAAAATGTGTAATATGAGTAAGTTCCATTTTTTAAGGATATTTAAAGATATAACAGGCGCATCTCCGCTCGAGTACAGAAATAAGATAAGGCTTGACCATGCAAAAGAACTGTTGGTAGATACCAACATCCCAATAAACGAAATCGGCAGAAGTGTTGGTTATTCCTCCGATGCGTATTTCTGCGATGCCTTTAAGACAAAAATCGGCATATCACCAAGTCAATACAGAAAAAGTAATAAGTTAAATGCCCGTCTGTGATAAAACAGACAGGCATTTAACTTATTTGTTGCTTCTTTTTCCGAGAGCTTTATTTTGTTGGAAGAATTATATAAGCATTCTCGTCACATATCACTGTATTTTTTGCGATTTTGGACTCTGTTACCATTGCCCAATGCCCTTTAAGGTTTGAATGAGGAACATATTTATCGCTATGGGATGAAATATCAACTCTTATTCTGTTTCCCTTTTTCAGAGTAAAACCAATAGGTGATGTATTTATGCTGATCATACACTCATCGCCTGCTGTATAATTCTTATCTATATGTGAAAGCGATGTTATTGTCTCGGTTAGATTATAAGAAACTCCATTTTCTTCAAAATACACTCTCATAAAAAATGCCGTATCATCACAATTTGTTTTTACCTTTATATTCCACATAATCTTGCCATAAAAATCAATATCTTCTTCTGCAGGTGCTGAAACAAATGATAAAACACCATCAACCGTTCCTGCTTTTGGAGCTTTAAATATATTGTGAAATTTATAGTAATCCAAAGGTTTTTCGGGGTTATATTCAAAGGATTGTTCGCCTTTTTTGTTTGATTTATCTGACAATGTGTTATCACTATTAAAATATAATTTTAAATTCCCGGAATTTGCAGCATCCGTTGTCCAAAAATCTCCACCTACAGAATAGTAATTAACTTTCCCAAGCTTAAACTCTTTATACGGCGTATTATTCCTTACACTATTAAAAAATTTCACAATATAATCATCCGATACATTACCGTTTTCCAGTGGGTATTCAGCAATGTCTTCTTTAACCTTTGTTGCATGTCCCCACGGGCCAACTACAAAGGTGGATTTCATCTTTGTTTCTTCGGGAAGTCTGTCCCACATAGAAAACATTCCATCAATATAGAAATCATACCATCCATCCGTAAACAAAGTAGGTATCGTCAAATTATCAATTACATAAGTTCTTGGATCAGATTCCCAAAAGCTATTATATGTATCATTAAGTAAAAGTTCTGTATATTCAGGAACATCCTCTCCTACAATTCTCTCCATAATTTTATAATATGGTCTGCGTAGGGCTTCTTCCAAAGATTTTTGCTCCGGATAACGATTTTTAAGCCTTTTAACCCACCAACCAATTTTACAGAAATCATAGCAACATCCATTTCTGTAATTTCTGAAATACATTCTATCTGTCTGAATACTTAAAGATGCCGCTTTTATATCATGAGGTTTTGTATCCAAATAACATAGGTGAACTGTAGATAAATAACTTCTGCCGAATATATATATTTCACCATTATAAAACGGAAGTGCTCTGATAAGTTCAAGGGTATCGAGTCCATCTGTGCGCTCACATTGATACGGTTTGAATTCACCTTCGCTGTCACCGCATCCTCTGGTATGCTGGACGATAACCGCATATCCGTTTTTTAAGAACAAATCATTTTCATATTGTTCTGCAGGATATGGAATTCCACCACGTTTTTCTTCGTATGGTGTGCGGATAAAAACGATAGGAAATTTCTTGCCGTCCTCAGGTAATACAATTCTTGTATAAAGACGTACACCGTCTGTCATTACAAAGTATTCTTCTTTAATTATCATATTTATGCACCTTTTTGACAAATTTTTATTTATATCCTTTGTCATAATTTATGACCTTGGCACTTGAAACATCCACATTTCCAAGATATTTTGTACTGTCTAATCCAACGCAGTTACATAAATCTATCATTTCTGCAACAGTACTTATATTAACCGGTATTCCTTCACTTATCATTTTTTTCATACTGATTATTTCTTTTTCACCATGTGTGTAAATTGGAACATTTTCGTCAGCACGTCTTGCATCGCGTAGCTCCTGCAAGAAATTGGAAAGATTTTTCTTCATTAATTCTGCATCCCCAAAAATTTTAGGATTAATTACGATAAAACTGTGACAGCTTCCTGCACCTTGTCCCTTTTTTCTAACATGGTGATTTGAAGTTGCTCCAAAAGAGGTTATTGCACTTAAAATCTCGCATATCATACTGTAACCGTAACCCTTGTGGCTTCCCATTTCCTCTGTGTTTCCGCCCATAACCAGAATTCCGCCATCCGATTTGTTAACTATACAGTCAAGCACATGCTCTGCATCTGAAGAAACTTTTCCGTCTGCACCAATAGCCCACCCCGAAGGGATAGGCTTATTCTCTTTGTTGTAAACCTCTAGCTTTCCTCTTGGAACAACCGTTGTTGCTGCGTCAAACCAGAATGGATACGGGTCAGCAGGCATTGCAAATGCAATAGGATTGGAGCCTAAAACAGCTTGCTTAGAATTAGTATGAACGGCTATTGCCTCGGAATTAGTTGTAGATATTCCTATAAAACCTGCATCGCAAGCCATCTTTGAATAGAAACCAGCAATTCCGTAGTGGTTGGAATTACGAACAGAAACAATAGCCATACCGATATTTCTTGCTTTTTCAATAGCTAAAGTCATTGCAAAATGACCAATTAACTGTCCCATTCCGCTATGCCCGTCAATAACTGCTGAAACAGGAGTTTCAAATACAATCTCCGGTTTTACGCCGATTTTTATAGAGCCATTTTCAATACCCTTATGATATCTTGCCAGTCTCTGTGTTCCGTGTGACTTAACTCCATATAAATCTGCCAAAATCAATACATCTGTAATTATTTCAGATTCCTCCGTTGAAAAACCAATTTTACAAAAAGCATCATAACACAAACTCTTCAATTTTTCGCATTCAAATTTTATGTAACTCATTTTTTGACATTCCTTTCCTAAAATTTACTTTAATTATATACGTGACATAATTAAATGACAATGTTTAAATGTTTAATAAAATTTATAAATCGTTCAATTTTTTTGAGTTTTAGAGAGTATTTTTTAAAATATATTGAAATTTATTCAAAAGGATGATAAAATTCAATAAATAATCAGAGAGGAAGTAAAGTATGAAGAATACATCACATGATATTACATATCGTACAAAATGGACAGATGTATATGTAGAAAAACATGATCGATATAAAACTTCAGTAACAGATTTTCATGAGCATGATTTTTACGAAATAAACTTGATTCTTTCAGGAAATGTAAAAGTTCTTGTGTCAAACCAAACAGTTGAAGGAACAGACTGCAAGATTGTTCTTGCCAAACCTGATACTTCACATTTTGTTGTATGTAAGCCGGACGTATTATACAGTAGTCTGTTTTTGATGTTTTCCGAAGATTTTATTCGGAGTTATGATATTCAAACTATGAATCTTTTGTCTGTATTTGGTGAGAAAGGCGCAGTTTTTACAATCAGCCAGGAAGAAAAGGAAACATGCGAAAGTATTATTAAGTCCATTGATAGAGAGGAAAGTCTTATTCGAAAAAGGTTTTTGGTTTTCTACTTACTTTCGTATATAGATGACATTTCAAAGAATCATAATACACACACGAACACCATTCCTGAACCTGTCTACGATGTGTTAGTTTATATAAACAAGTATTATATGGAAAAAATAGTTGCTCAAGAGCTTGCCTGTATGATGCATATAGGACGTACAACCTTAATGACGCAATTTAAAAAACACACCGGAAAAACCGTGCATGAATATGTAATTAACTGTCGTTTAAGAAATGCTATAAAACTTCTTTTGGAAGGTAAAACTGAGTATGAAGCAGCTGTATCATGCGGATTCAGCGACAGCAGCTCCTTTATACAATGCTTTAAAAGGACATTTAAAATCACACCCAAGCAGTTTATTAAGAATATTTAAAACAACTATATTTGATAAAACAACACGTGACACGAAATTGACAAAACCTGCCGAAAATATATTCGTAATGTCCCCGAAATCAAAAAATATGTAATAATTCCCGACCATATTCATTTAATTATAAATATTTATAGCGGAACAATGTGGGCATCGTCCCCTACAAATAATGTTTCTAATATTGTGTGTTCATTAAAAATTTTAACGACTGAGAAAACAGGTAAACCGATTTTTCAACGCTCATATTACGACCATATAATTCGCAATCAAGAAGATTACAACGAGGTATGTGAATAT
>CAYQFD010000096.1:0-5547 GCA_964416795.1 uncultured Ruminococcus sp.
CCTGAAGAAGTACAACCTGTACCGCCACAAATAAGTACATGTGCACGAATCATAAATTTTAACCTCCAGTATATTACTTAGAAGCGCCGATTGTATATTCAGATACAATCTTGCCGCCTTTAATATGTTCTTCAACAACGCGTTTTGCTTTGTCAGCGTCCATTTTAACATAAGTAACCTTTTCTTTATCTGCCTCGAAAACCTCAACGATAGGCTCATACTGACAAAGACCGATACAACCTGTCTGTGTAACAGTAGCCTTATCGCTAAGACCGCCTTCGTTTACTGCTTCAACGATTGCATTAAGAACAGGACGCGCACCTGCTGCAATACCGCAAGTAGCCATACCAACAACAATACGGATATCCGCACTGCCTTCACGAAGAACAACTTTGTCCTTCATTTTCTCTTTGATTGCCTTGAGTTCTGCCAATGACTTCATATTTTATCTTCCTTTCTTAAATTATATATACTGTTCATTAAGAAACTCACATATCCACTTTATAACCTCATAAGTGTTAAGAGGTACACCTTCTAAAACCTCACGTAGCTCTCTGGTATCGAGCTTGATTTCGTTATCCCCTATTCTGTGGATAAACAAAAAATCAATATCAGGGTGGCCTTGAATTAAAGTGGTGATACTCGACACAACATCACCAAGCGGTGTGCAGTCGATATGGTTTTTATTAAAAACCGCCGTAACCACAGTGCCGTGGTCATCGGGAAATTCGGAAAAGTGTTTTGACTCGACAGTAACACTGCCGCCTGTCATCTCCGCCTCTAATTTCAAAAGCGGAAGTCCCATTCCAACCTTTCTTGTTGTTCTTGTGGTATAAAATGGATTAGTAACTGTGTTAAGTACTTCCTTTGTCATACCCGAGCCGTTATCTTTTATCGCAAGGGTTATTGTTTCATCGGTTTCCGAAATTGTGATTTCGGTGAGCGTTGCCCCTGCTTTGACGGAATTTTCCGCAATATCAAGAATATTTAAAGAAATTTCCTTCATAACTGCTCCTTTAAAAACTTAATTACATATTCACCTGCGTTATCGCAATTTTGCGGAATTTCTTCCATCAAAAAGAACTCATTCGGTTCTTTAATATCCCATAGATAGTGCGCGTCACTGCTCACAACCAATTTTTCAGCAGTAAAACCTGTTAAATCAGCATATTCTGCTGACTTTGAACCGTCGTGCAGCTCTGCACAGTAAAACTCGGGACTTTCAGGAAAAACACCCAAAACCGCTATAACACCGTTTGACTCGCGGTCAATGTGCGCAGGATAACAAATTCCGCCGAAAGCCTCTATAAGCTTTGGTGCTTCGTCTATTGAAACATCCGTAGCGTTTGAGAGCAAATATTCGACATTACCTATTATATTATCCTCTTCGTCGCATATTAACTGATTACCGAAAATATCGGCGCGGTTTGGAATCTTAATAAGCCTGTTTTCTATTTCGCCGCTAAACGCCATAGCCGATTCTAAATCAGGGAACAAACAAACCATATGGATATCCTCCGAGGTTGTAAGCTCCATACCCGCAACGGCTAAAATGCTATGCCGTTTTGCCGCCGCAAAAAAAGCAGGACAGTTTTTACAGGTATTATGGTCAGTAAGCGCCATAATGCTAAGCCCGTTAAGCTCCCCCATTCCCGCGATACTGTCGGGTGTGGAATCATCATCTCCGCAAGGAGACAGGCACGAATGAATGTGTAAATCGTAATAATACTTTTTCATATAAAATGGCTTAAAAGAATAGCAGTTTCATAGATCGAAAGCTCACTAGAAACAATGTTTATACCCTTTTCCTTAGCGGTATTTATCACATCTTCCTCTAAAGCTACACCCTCAGCCAGAACTATACACGAAACATCGGAAAGCGATGCCACTGCCAAAACATTAATATTTGACATAATGGTAATCCACGCATCTCCGCTTGAGGCGTTACCCATAACCCAGCTAAGCAGGTCACCAATGTAAACACCTTCAATTTCGCGGTCAGGCTCACCAAGAACCAAAGGCTTTATACTGTCAAGCTCTGAAAAACCCTTAACCGTCATTCTCTTTACCGCCATCTCTGTGTTTTTTTATCAAACAGTCCGAAAGATTTGCCTGCTTTTTAACTACATCCTCCGCAAATGCACGGCAATTCGGTGCACCGCAGGAGCCGCAGTCGATACAGGGTAGCTCTTTTCGGATTTTTTGAATTTCGGCCATCATACGCATTGATTCCTGCATACTGTCGCTAAGACGCGAAATCGGTTTGTAAGCCGGCATTTCTTTAAACAAAACCTCATCGGGCAAATCTCCCTCATGCTCCTTGTCAAGAAAATTCCTTGAAACCGGGAGATATCTTCTCAAAGACTGAAGTCTTGCCTTTGCAATAAACGGGTTCTGAATTGTAAGAACGCCGCCGACGCAACCGCCTGTACAAGCATTGAGCTCAATGAACTCAAGCGGAGGTATATTGTCATTTTCAACCTGATCTAAAACCTTTATGCAGTTGTCAATACCGTCTGCCGCTAAATAACTTTCGTTAAATATAGCGGTTGCTTCTCCGCCAGAAGAAGCCCAACCAATACCAATTACACCTGAATTTGAAAGTGAAGATATATCATCGCCGTATCTCATAGCAGAAATAAGACTGAAATATATATCGTTTACTGCAACCACAACGTCAACCTTGCTTTTATAATCCGCAAAGCCGTTCTTAACATAGCTTGCCTTTGCAGGACACGGAGAAATAAAACACACACCGATTTCTTCATCGCGAAGTTCGGGATGCTCACGCTTTGCTTTATCACGCGCCAGCATTGCGGCAACCTCCATAGGAGGAAGCATTTGTATTATATTCTCTTTAAGCGACGGAAATCTAAGAGCAATCAGCCGCATAATTACGGGACAGGCAGAGCTTATAACAGGTTTTTTAATACTTTTGTTTTTGAGATAGTTTCTTGTATACGCAGAAACAAGCTCTGCCGCAGCGGAAACCTCAAAAACATCGTCAAACCCGATTTTAATCAAACCGTCAAGCACGTAATCAACATCGTCAAGATTATCAAACTGACCGTAAAGCGTGGGAGCAGGAAGTGCTATCTTCCACTTAAATTTATCCATAGCAGAAAGACTGCTGCATTTAGCCTTCTTTGCACTGTTTGGACAAACTCTTATACACTCACCGCAATCTATACAACGGTCACCGTTGATAACCGCGTGATTATCTCTAATTCTTATCGCTTCTGTGGGGCAATGCTTTAAACATGTGGTACAGCCGTTACACTTATCTACATCAAGGTAAACTGAATGCTCATATGTATTCATAAATATAACCTGCCGAAAATTAATTGATATTAACTCTCATTGTAATGTCGGTACCCTTGCCGACAGTAGAATTAATATTCATATAATCGGTGTATCGCTTCATATTTGGGAGTCCCATTCCAGCCCCAAAGCCTAAGGAACGGATATTGTCGGTAGCGGTAGAAAAACCCTCCTGCATAGCCTGTTCAACATCTTTAATTCCAGGGCCTGTGTCAGAAAGCAGAATTTCAACATATTCTTCGGTAACATTAACATCGGCAGTACCGCCGCCCGCGTGAATTACCATATTGATTTCGCCCTCATACATAGCAATAGAAACACGTCTTATAATCTCAGGTGGAAGTCCTAACTGCCTTAAATTCTTCTTCACCTGAACAGATGCCTTACCGGCAGAGGTAAAATCCTTACCGTCAACATCAAAATGAAAATTAAGTAATTCAGACATTGCGCGCCCTGTTTCCTACAAGACCGTTGCTGTAAAGAATACCGCATGCCTCATATAATCTCTTACTTGTTGCAAGCAGGACAATTCCGCTCTCACGTGCTAGTTCAATCATTTCGGCAGTTGGAAGCTTTGAACGCACAAAAACAATGCACTTCATATCCATCATTTCAGCTGTACGAATTACCTGAGAGTTAACAAGACCTGTCATTAAAACAGCCTGATCCTTAACGTAAGCCAGAACATCGCTCATCATATCACTTCCGCAAGCGGAATAAACATGTTGTTCGAGTTCTTCTTCACAGCAGATTACATCTGCTTCTAGCAATTCTTTAATAGTATTGATTTTCATAGGTATTCACCCAACAAGCAGAATTTTTAATTACTTTTTAAAGCCGTATTTTTCTAAAATACCGTCAACATCATCAACGGTAAGACGACCGTAAACTTCTTCATTAACTGTAAGTACAGGAGCCAAACCGCAAGCACCGATACAACGGCAAGCTGTAAGTGAAAACTTCCCATCCTCTGTGCATTCGTCAGAGCCTATACCCAATCTTTCGCTCAGCTTATCGAAAATATCGCCTGAGCCCTTAACATAACAAGCAGTACCTAAACATACAGAGATGTTGTACTCGCCCTTCGGTGACAGTGAGAACTGAGCATAGAAGGTTGCCACACCGTAAACCTTTTCGAGCGGTACTTCCATACCCTCAGCAATCATGGTTTGCACCTCAATCGGAAGATAACCGTAAATTTCCTGTGCTTCTTGCATAACAGCCATTAAAAGACTCTTATCATGGCAACTGTTAGCGATTACTTCCTTCAGTTTCTTTTCCTGTTCAGCCGTTCCCTTAAAAGGGAGTTTACTGATTTTTTTTAGCATGAAACCAAATCCTCCTTTGATATTACTACGAGTGTTGCTGTATAAAACATCAAAGCACACGTATACTCCTGTATTATATCACATAACTTTTCATTTGAAAAGACCTTTTATAAAAAAATTGCTAATTATTTAACGATTTTTTGATAATCTGCGATTTTTTTAAAAACCAAGCATATTTTTGATTTAAAAATGAAAAAATATTAATAAAATTCAATTTTAGGATGATTATTAATGGCTTACAAAATCGGAAAACGAACTATAGGCTTTGATAATAAGCCTCACATAATAAGCTATGGCTCTGTAGTGGGAAAAAAGGAACACGAGGGTCCCCTCTCTCACGAATTCGACTATTACACAGAAGACAGCTTTTTCGGTCAAAAAAGCTTTGAAAAGGCAGAAAGTATGCTTCAAAAAACTGCAATTAATATAGCGCTTCAAAAAGCAAACTTAAAACCTACCGATATAGATAAAATATTCGCAGGTGACCTGCTCAACCAGTGTATCGGAAGCTCTTTCGGGATACGAGAATTCGGCATCCCTTTTTTAGGGCTTTACGGTGCCTGCTCCACAATGGCACTCTCAACAGGTCTTGCTTCCCTTTTTGTTGACAGCGGCGCCGCAGAGAAAGCCATAGCTGTTACCTCTTCACATTTCTGCTCTGCCGAAAGGCAGTACCGCTTCCCTCTTAACTATGGCTCACAGCGCACCCCCACAGCACAGTGGACAGTAACAGGCTCAGGCGCTTTAATACTGGGACTCGAGGAAAAAGGACCGTATATAAACTCAGTGACATTTGGCGAAATCGAAGACCTTGGAATTACAGACACAAACAATATGGGTGCGGCAATGGCACCTGATGATGTTAAAATAAGACCATACCCAACAAACGAGGGTATGG
>CAYQFD010000097.1:0-5529 GCA_964416795.1 uncultured Ruminococcus sp.
TTGTGTGTGGGTTAGAATCCCTGCGCATAATTGGAAAAAACATCTTTTTTGTAGTCTCTTGACAAAAAGAAAAAGCCGCAAAAGCGGCTTTTTCTTTTTATACTATTATGTATTAGATATTATCTCTTATCTTGAATAGTTTAAAAGATTTCCTGATTTGCCTACAATTTACAAATTATAGGATTTTCGTTTATAGTATATTTTTCGTGTGATTCAAAAAATAATCATTATGGCAGCATCAGTCATAGGATGTGTTATAACAGCTTTTAAATAATTTCTATATTAAGTATTGAGCACAAATCTTTGATAAGCTCTGTGTTATCGCCGTATGAGATAATGTAATGCTGACACATAACATTCTGTGCGAATTTTTCAACATCGTCAATAAATATTTCAAGACCTGGTAATTGGGGAGCGGGTTGAGTCCAACCTGCTTCTTCCCATTTTGGCGGAGTTTTACCCTCACCTCTCAGAAGATGCATATAGTATTTTCCGTCCTCAAAGAATAGACGGCACATTGTAAGCTCGCCTGTTTTAACCTTTGAAACGTTGAGTATACCCTCGGACAACTCGCCGAAAGCCGCAGGCATAACTGTTGTATCGCCCATTGTAACTTCCTTAGGGATATAATCGGGCACACCTGCAAGCACGCTGTTCTGGAAGAATTCGTAGAACTCCAAGTATGCTCCACACTGACCTGTAAGTGCTTTCACCATAAGCTGAGTTACGTTGCCAAGAGAGTCATTTTCGGGAATTGTAGATACACCCTCACAGTCGGCAAGCAACATAAAGATAGGAGCGGGAGGGAAGCCTAAAAGCTTCTTCATACCGTCAACATCCTTTAAGGATATTGCGCCGTAGCCACGCTCATCAATAAGAGATTTAATAGCAAGATAATAACCTGCCGCCATTTCCATTCCCTCACGCTTTGCGGGCTTCAAGAAATTCCATTTTGACATTACATTATCTATAACCTCAGCCTTTTGTTCGGCGGTTATATTGTCATATCTCTGCTTAATTTCAAGCATTTCGAAGGTCTCAATTTCAGGACCGATTTCTCTCTTTAATGAGCTTCCGTCATAAAGTGTACCGTAAAGGTTCATATCGCGATAGCCTGCCATACCAACCTTTGCAAAGCGAAGTGCCTTAGCAGCAGACGCTGCCTTAGCATAGTTTGCAACCTTCTTAGAATTTGAGGGCAAGCCTATAATATCATAAATATACTTGAATTTATAACCTAAATCACGGAAAGTTTTTCTAAGTGCAGTAGTACCTGCCTGATCGGCAGTAGTAACTATTCTATCGTCCTCTTTCCAGCCGCAAAGTCCCCATAAAACCATAGGGATATGTCTGAACTTTTCTGTAACCTTAACTACTGCGTGGGTGGGAATCCAACCTGCAATACAAGCTATAATACAGTCAAAATCCTGTCCCTCTAAAGCCTTATATGCCTTAGCAATATCCTTTTCCTCGTAATCGTCTGTTACAGGATAAACACTAACAAGGTCAAGACCCTCTTTAATAAGAGATTCCTCGGCTGCTTTACACTTATTAACGATAATATCAATAGGTGTATTAACCTCGCCGAAGCCAATAAACGCTATTTTACCCATATCTATTCCTCCAATAATAAATTTTTATTTTAAGAACTAAAATATTTCTTCTTAAAGTTATTCCAAAAACATATAAAAACTACACACATAATCATCGAAACGGCAAGCAAAACCAAAAATAAATCTGCAACCGTACTCCAGCTGTATACCTCTGCAATTTTTGTGACACCGTAGCTGTTAGCAATCACACCCATTGAGGTTGCGGCATTCATTACGCCCGCCGCGGTACCGCTTTTACCGAATTTTTCGAAACTGAGTGTGCAATATGATGCAAGTAGCACAACCGCAGTTAAAACAGCCGATATAATGCACATTGAAATCAATATAATAATTATGTCTAGCTGTCCCACGAATTTCAGTGCCACCGAACACAATAAGGCTATAGCAGTCATAATAAGTATTCCAACAGGTGCGCTTTTAATAATTTTAGGATAAAGCACAAACTTGACCATAACCGTTCCTAAAATCCCTGCTAAAATAATAAAAATATTTAGCAGATTACCAAGTGACGGCGAAACATTTTCATAAGATTCCATCAGTATAGTAGGAGATAAGGTTTTTATACTGTTTCCTACCAATGCTCTTATAAATGAAAATGCAACTAAGATGAAAAAACCGCTCACTAAAAAGAGTCTAACACACGAATTTTTTTCAGTCCTTGGTGTAGTAGCGCTTTCCTTCATAACTTTCTCGTCCGGTATCATATATTTCTCGACGCGAGGGGTTATAATATGCAACGCCAACGCGGAAGCAAATAAAATTATTGAAGACAAGAGAAAATTATGAGTCCATTTAGGTACTATTGCCGCAATAAGATATGCAAGCAGAAGTCCCGCCGTTGAAGAAAAGGACAAATAAAATACGGATTTTTTCCTGTCCTTTGCAACTATCTGTGATGATGCTATTTTAAAAACGGACGGCCAAATGGCAAACTGCACAATAGCGTTAAGCACCCAAACTATAAGCACAAGATAGTAATTCTGATTAAAATAAATTATAAGATTTGCTACCGCACCGCCCAGCAAACCGATTTTGATAAGTTTTTCGGGATCGTATCTGTCAGCAAAAAGACCGCCAAAAACCTGTAATGGAGCATAAACTATATAAAATAGGGCGGTAATAAGACCTGTTTGGGATTTAGTCATAACACCTTCACTAACGATGACCGCCATTGCAGAACTGAAACAGTTTTTTGATATGTAAACCATTACATATACAAACCATATAAACCAAAAGAAATTACGGCTAACCCGATTGTTTTCGAAATGAACCCTATTCATTCTTTACGCCTTCTTTGAAATATCTTACTTTTTCTATAAAATAGTTTCTTCTGCTTTCAAGAAGTTTTTATAGCACACGGTATAATCTTCACCAGAAGGCTCATATACCTTTTTAATTTTAACAATGTTTTTGCAAACGGTTTTCACATCACTGTATATACCAACACCGACACCTGCAAGTATAGCAGAGCCAAGACAGGCGGTTTCGTTGTTTTCGAGGATTGCTATGTCCTTGCCTGTCATATCAGCTTTAATCTGACACCACAGAGGGCTCGAAGCGCCGCCACCCATTGAGCGTATTTCATTGCAGGATACACCCAAATAATCAAGGTTTGCTTTAAGCATACACGCTACCGATTCTAAAATACTTCTTACCGCGTGTGCTCTTGTATGCTCCATAGTAAGCCCCATAAAAGCGCCTTTGGCATCGGGGTTGTATTTCGGCATTGTAGAACCGCATAAATACGGCAAAAATACAAGACCTGAGCTTCCCGCGGGAATATCCCTTGCAATATCGTCCAACTCTTTAAAACTAAAAGTTTCGCAGAAATTGTTTTTAAACCACTTAAGCGCAATACCAGCCGTTGGTGTCCAAGAAAGCAAACAGTATTTCCCGTCATAATTTTTATGGCAGGGGACTATACTTTCGGGATTATATTCGGGTACAGTGTCAGTAGGGGCGAAAACAACCATTGTAGTACCTGTCATTTCGCTTACAACCGAAGAATCTGTTATACCCGCGCCTATTGCTCCTGCAATCTGGTCGATAGCGCTAGTCACTACTGCGGCGCCTTTATATTCGCCCACCTTAACTGCACTGTCACAAAGCTTTGGCAGCCATTCTTTCTTGACACCGATGAACTGAAGCATTTCATCCCACCAGCAGTCATTCTTGATATCATAATAAATTGTAGAAGATTGCAAGGTTTTCTCAGTAACGAAATTGCCCGTCAGCTTATAAAGCAAATAATCCTCAAGCAAGAAAATCTTTTTTATTTTACTATGCATCAGGGGTTTATTTTCTTTTATCCACAAAAGCTTTGCGGCAGGCCATGTAGCCGTAATTTCAGGCTGTCCCGTTACCTCATAAACACGCTTGTTGCCGAAATGCTCTTTAATTTCTTCCGCCTGCTTTGCGGCACGGTTATCAAGCCATACAATAGCATTCATTAAAGGATTATCATTTTCATCGGTAACAATAAGGGTTTCGCATTGGGTATCAATCGAAAAAGCAGCGATTTCCAAGCCCTCTGATACTTCCAGATAAGCCTCCTCAAAGAGCCTAATGTAATCATCAGCAGGAAATTCAACCTCATCGCCGGATACTATCAATGTATAATCCTTGGTTGCCGACTTTATCAGATTGCCGTCAGTATCGAAAACCGCACATTTAAGAGATGTTGTGCCTATATCTGCACCTAAAAGGTACTTCTTATTTATTTCGTTCATCATAAGCCTTTCTGACTGCCGCCATCATTTCTTCAGCCATAGCGGCAGGGTCTTCCGCTTTGCAGATACCACTGCTCGAGCCTGAACCGTCAGCGCCTGCCATAATTATATTATAGCAATCATTTCCGCAACTGATTCCAGCCGAGGGTAATACCATTATTTCAGGATTAACCTTTTTAACAAGGTCAATACAAGCGTCAACATATTCTCTGCCAACGGCAATACCTGTGCCGATAAGCTCGCTCGGTTCTGCCACCAATATATTAGGATTCATCTCAGCAATAGCCTTGATTTCGTCTTCTGTATCGGCGCACACGATTGTAGCAAGTCCTACTTCATCAGCACGCTTTATTGCTTCTCTTACTTCATCCAAGGTCATCTTGCATTCGGCATGATTAAGCATAACACCTACTGCGCCCGTTGCTTTTACAGCCTCGGGAAGTATAGTGCCCATACCTCTGCCGACAGGGATACTGTCCATATGCTGAGAATAAACGTGTATTCTATCCGATGTATTTTCTGCTATAAGTCTTAAATCGGTAGTCTGAACGTCGGCTATAACGTCCATATCGTACTTTTGAGCAAACTTATCAATCTTTTTCATAAGCTCGAGCAATTCCTCGCCGTATAAATAGGCTTTAGGGCCGAACTCGAAAAAGGGTGTTGAAATTTTATAATCTTTAACCATATCAGTAATTCCTTAAATTATCTTTTCTGCTGAAGATCGTAATGAACATCGTATGCCTTCTCTTCGTCGGTATACTTGCGAAGTGTATTTATAACCTCGCCGTTATTCCATTTTCTGTCCTCAACGTCCTCAGTAGTGCCCATAACAGTTACATTAAGCTGTCTGCGGCGAGCGCGAACGTGATCCCAGTCGATGAAATAAACGTGAGCAAACTCACCACCGTCAAGCACGCCGTCTTTAATTGTCATTGTTTCGCTTCTGCCAAAGAATACAGAACGAAGATGACCGTCAGTGTTCATGCTTGTATAGTCACCGGGTTCGTTTACATATCTGCCGAACTGTGAGTGAATAGGACCAGGATGACGGTACTGATGCTCCTCTGCAAAATCAGGAATCATCTTTCTCATAATATCTAAAAGATCGTGCTGTAAATACTCGAGGTCGAATGAATCGATATCGTGTGAGCATTCCTGTACCATAACTGAACAGGTGGTGTGAT
>CAYQFD010000098.1:0-5501 GCA_964416795.1 uncultured Ruminococcus sp.
ACTGTATTGTGGATATAATTAAAGAATTTATTGAATTTACTTTGTTTTCCAAATATGCTTATTTAGAGTATATTGCCGAAATATTAATTTGTTTTTGTTATACCGCGAGATTTTTCAGAAAATCTAAAATTAATTATGATAACCAAATTAAGATTCGGACATTTTTATTAGTTCTTATTAAATCCTTGATTTCGATTTTTATTGCAAATATTGTATGTGTAGTGATTGTTGAACCTATTGCTGAATCTTTTTTCAATGCCTACAAATTACCAATGATTTGTAGGCCAATAGTTTATTTCTATACATACTCAAGATTTGAAAAGATTTTTAGAGACAATTAATTAGTTAGAAATGAAAAAGCCTTGTATTTGGATTAGCTCCATTTACAAGGTTTTTATTTTTCTATTATTTTTTGAGAACAGGAATGTCTTTACCTTTAATATTCACTCCTAAGATAGCGGCACCGATTATAATTGCACCACCAAGAATAGTTGTTCCGTATTTTAAAACACCTGAAATAAAATTTTTGAATTCAGTATCTTTTTCACCGATTTTATCTGCAACTATAATCATTTGTTCTGTAAGAAATTTTCGTTCTTCTTCGGTGATATTCTCTCTTTTTGCCATTTCACCTAAGTCGTCCAGTAACTTTCTGTATGCCGCAAGTGTTTCCATATGGCTTGCTTCGCCTTTTTCAAGAACAGAATCACACATATCTTTCAACACGGTGATTGCCGTTGTTGCAAATTCGGTATATGCCGGAAACTGATTAACTATTGCTATAGCAAGGTCTTTGTCCATATTAGGAATCAAGGAAACAAATTCCATTATTTTGTCCTTTGATATATTACGGAAACTGTCAATAGCTAAAGCTTTTTTTACATCATTTTCAGAAATAAGTGTTTTTGACATTGTATTTACCCCTTTAATTTTAGTAACAAAACTTTTTGTTTTCTTTTCTGATTGTGCCGATGAGCTTGTCTTTCCTTGTTTTACGCCCATTTTTGTTGCGTAACGTACCGGCTGGCAAACCTCTTTTCTTTTCAAATGTTCCGACAGTGCAATCACTTCTTACTTTACGTACCATATCATTATTTCTCCTTTATATTAACTACAAATCTTTAGTAATCCTAATGCACCTGCAATAAGTGCAACGGGTATCAGCAGGAAGAACCCACCTACAAAAACTAAACATACTACAAATATTGGTACAGCAAGAATCATCAGAATAGTAGCAACGATTTTTGCAACTCCCCATGTGATTTTAAATGCTAAGCTGATTGCTTTTATTAACAACCATATAGCAAGAATTGAAATTAATATTTCAATCAATGTTTTGTCCTCCTATATAAACTTAACTTCATACCCATCAAAGCATCCAAAGAAGTTTATTATTAATTCCTGAACATAGGATTCGCCGTTCTTGTAAATATCTTTACTTTCAGCATCCATAAGACCGAGTTCTTCCAACTCCAAAGCAAGCTGCTTATACTGTTCAAAATCTATCGGATTAAGTATGTTGTTGTCTTCAACACATTCAATGGTATCCCATATTATGTAGTTATCATTAACCTTAATTTCAGGAAGAGCGATGTAAATAATACTGCTTTCAGGGTCAACTACAGGATTGATTTCTGTAAGGTCATATCCTACCTTAACAATGCCCTTGCATTTTAATGTTACGGTATTTGTAGTACCCGGTACAGGTATATCATCAAGGAAATATCTTGAATAATCGGCACTTTTTGTTACTTCATATTCAGATTCATATGTAGAGAATTCGCTGATTTCTTGTAATTTACTGTTAATTTCTTCAACCGTAACGATTCTTTTCTCTACCTCTCCGGGTAATTTAAGGTTATTTTCATCGGTGGGGTTTTCAACAACCTCTGCTTCAGGCAATTGTTTTATGCCAAGAAAATATCCGCCTGCAAAAGCTACACCGATTACAATCACGGCTGAGAGTATTACTGCTAAGGATTTACTTAACTTTTTCATAACTGCACCTCATTTAGAACCAAGCTGTGATTAATACAACAAGATAGAAGATAGCAACAAGTCCACCTAATCCGCCTATAATACCTAATAGTGTTCCGCCTGCTTTTTTCATTTTGTTATTCCTCCCAAAAGAATTTTTTATTTATCGTGTAATCTCTTTTGGATTACGAGTTCATTATAAAACTGAAAGCTAAATTAATATATATCAACATTGGTAAATTAAAGATATGGTTTTTACCATATTTAGCAAATTAATATGATTACTTACGTAACAAGCTGATTGAGCTGATTACTATGGCTGCAGCTGCTACACCTGCATATTTATAGATTTTTGAATTGAAGAAGTCTGATATATTCTTAAATGGCTTAATCTTTTGAGTTTGATTTTTTGCACATTCCAAATTGCTCATCAGTTCACTAAAGTTGGCTTTAACAGAATTTGTATCAAACTGCAACGGGAATGTGGCAGAAACTACTACATCTGCAAGTTCTTTTTCAATAACATCTAGGTCACTGTTTGTAAGATATTCAAATGATCTCCAATCATCAATTATGTAAGGAAGTTGACTTGAAAAACAAGTTTTTAATCCTCTGCGCTTATTCTGAACTTCAATATACTTGTTAGTGAAAACAACAACCGGGAAGATTTTTATTCCGATATATCCAAGAGCATCAAGTTTTTCCCTGAGAAGTGTTTCCTTAACCTGCATTTTATTTGCAATGTTAGAGTCGAATTTTTGGTATTTACTAACTCGGTAAAAATCACCGTTTTCATCAATAAATACATCCTTTTGCGTATTTTTTACTTCAATAATAAAAATACCCTTTTCGGTAATAACTACTGCATCAATTTCTGTTCTTAAGGTATCGTTACAGAGTTCAATATTTTTGATGATACGATTATTACATTTAAGCCTTTCTAAACTCTGAAAAGCCTTAATTTCTCCGTTGTAGCCTGAAATTTCTGCTTTGATTAAGTTATCGAGCATCAAGCTATCATTTCTGAATTTTTCAAGAGAAGATGTTAATGCACCGCCTAACTGCTCATTTTCACCTTCAAAATATTTGATAAGTTCGAAGAAACGAGCATCTTTATGTTCTTCACCCATTGCTATTACAGCAACTTCCTGCTGATAGCTAAGTAGTTCAGGAAGAATTTCACTTTTATGATAACTCTCCTTTGAAAATGCCTTTATTTGATTTGTCATTGTTTTCATCCTCTTTTTCTTTTTTTATTATTTTAACTTCTACGCCTATTTGCTTGGCATATTCAGAATGCTTTTTCTGTTTTTCCAAGAACTTTAAGGCTAAAAGTCTTTCCCTGACATTCATAACACATTCTCCTTTGAAATTGTGTTTTGTTTTTCTGTTGTGACTATATTTTACAATGCACTGTTAAAAAAATAATTATCCATGTCGGTAAAATAAATATGTTAAATTTACCTTTTTCGGCAAAATAAAAAGCACTCCGGATTAAACCGAAGTGCAATACTGTGTTGTTGATATTTATTTGTTTTCACCGAGTTTCATCTTTTCGCACCATAATTGGAGTGCTTCAATTGTCATTGAAATGTGTTCAAGTTCTTCAGAGATTTTCTCGTAATCTGCCTGTTCATCACTATCAACCTTACCGTCCTCAAGAATTTCCATAAGACGGATTTTTTCGTGATTAACATTTCGAAGAGATACAGCCATATTAACGAGAATTTCGTGAATACCACCATTGAATGTTACCTCGGGTGCATCAATTCTGCCGATTGCACACTCGTTGCAGCAGTAATAATTACGAAGTTCAGGCTTGTTGTATCTTTTAGCCATTGCAACAACATCTTCAGGCTGAATCGTTACGTCTCCGTGTTCGAGTTTTACAAGTCTGCTTTCTGTTACTCCATCCATACCGGGAAATTCTGCGTTACCGGGAATGTATGTTGTTGCATCAGCTCTTGTGAGACCTAATTCCTCACGTGCCAACTGATATATGCACTTGTTAGTTTTTGTTGAAGTTTTACCCATAATAGTTCTCCCTTCTGACAAATAAACACCTTATTTTTTATTTTACCACTTAGACAATAAAAACTCAACATATATCAGCAAACATATTGATTATTCGCGAAATTTACAAGCTCTTTTCTGAACAGTAACGATTGTTCAGAAAGGAGCTATTTTTATGGAAATTTTCATCATCCATAAGCAATTGTATCAAAAACCTTGTGTCAAACATAATGACAATGTCATTTGTAGTGTCGATTGTGAGGTGGTATTATGTCGTTAGAGTTTAAATTACCCGATAATCGGGAGGTGGAGCTTTTGAAAAATGACCTCAGTGGACTGAATGATGTGTATAAAGATATTGCTGATGAAATTGGGCTTGAAAACACCTTGATAATATTCAGATTATTTCACGGAACACAGATTTCATTTCCAAACAGACTTTTCTCAAAAGAATACACCCATAAGGCTATCAAAAGCGAATATAACGGCAACAATGTACCACAATTGGCACAGAAATACAACTACTCTGAACGGAGTATATGGCGTATTTTGAAATCAGTAAAGAAATAGCATTTCAGGAGGATAAAAGTATGGATTCAAAGAAAAAGAAGTCAATAGCAATTGGTTCTGTTGTAGCGATAATAGTTATAGCAGTAATATTAGTATTAACACTTGTGTGCTTCCACAGTTGGAAAGAAGCTACTTGTGATGCACCTATGACTTGTGAAAAATGTGGTGAGACACAGGGTGATACATTGGTACACGAATGGATTGAAGCTACCTGTATTGAACCAAGGCATTGCGTACTTTGTGGCCTAACACAAGGAAATTCGCTTGAACACAAGTGGGAAGATGCAACTTGTGTTACAGCAAAAACTTGCGCCGATTGTAGTAAAACAGATGGTAAGCCTTTGGGACACGCAGTAAAAGAATGGACAATTGCAAAAGAAACAAGTTGCTCCGCAGAGGGTGAACGTATGGGAACTTGTGAGAGATGCAAAAAGGATTGTAAGGAAAAAATCGATAAACTGCCCCATACCGAAAGCGACTGGACTGTAAAAAAAGATTATGTATTTAATCCCGACGGAACCGTTGTTCCGGGAACAGAAGTTATTAAGTGTACTGTTTGTAAAGCAGAAATTAAAAGTCGTGAATACACAATTGAATTAACTCTCAGTCAAAAAAATGCGGTTATATGTGCTTATGATGAAATTTCATTTTGGCATTGTGGTCCAAGTTTCTTGATACATGATGTTCTTGTTGATTTTAATGATTTTTCTGTTTCAGATTCTAAACTCGCTGTTGAACATATGACAGTTGATTGGGATGAGCAGGCGGTATTGTATGCAAAAGAAAATTGTGAAGGCTCTTCAAGAGCTGGTCTTGCAGATGAAATGAGATATTATGGTTTCAATAACGCTCAAATTGAAAATGCATTAAAAGAAGTAGGGTATTAAAGTTTAGTAAATTACACATCAGCGTTTCAGTGGTGTCGGTGAAAACCGACACCA
>CAYQFD010000099.1:0-5488 GCA_964416795.1 uncultured Ruminococcus sp.
ACAGCGATGCCCGGGTACGACAAGTACCCCGTCTGGTCGCCCGACGACAGCCACACCTTGTTAATAACGGTAAGGCTACATTCTATATCGGCTTTGACCCCACGGCAGACAGCTTGCACGTCGGTCATTTTATGGCTTTATGCTTAATGAAACGTTTACAAATGGCAGGGAATAAGCCTATCGCGCTTATCGGCGGCGGTACAGCACACATTGGCGACCCCTCGGGCAGAACGGATATGCGCTCTATGATGACTGCCGAGCAGATTCAGCATAATTGCGATTGCTTCAAAAAGCAGATGAGCCGTTTTATTGAGTTCGGTGAGGGCAAGGCGCAAATGGTTAACAATGCCGACTGGCTTTTAAAGCTTAATTATATTGATGTTTTGCGTGAGGTTGGTGCTCAGTTCTCGGTTAATAATATGCTAAGAGCTGAATGCTACAAGCAGAGAATGGAAAAAGGTCTTTCTTTCCTTGAATTCAACTATATGATTATGCAAAGCTATGACTTCTACCACCTATATAAAGAGTATGGCTGTAATATGCAGTTCGGTGGTGACGACCAATGGAGTAATATGCTTGGCGGTACCGAGCTTATACGCAAAAAGCTAGGTAAGGACGCTTTTGCAATGACAATCACCTTACTTCTTAATTCAGAGGGTAAGAAGATGGGTAAAACTGTTGGCGGAGCCGTTTGGCTTGACCCACAGAAAACTTCACCATACGAATTTTATCAGTATTGGCGTAACGTCGACGATAAGGATGTTCTAAAATGCATCAGAATGCTTACCTTCTTACCTCTCGAAGAAATCGATAAAATGGATGAATGGCAGGGCAGTCAGCTTAATACTGCTAAAGAAATTCTTGCCTTTGAGCTTACAAAGCTTGTTCACGGTGAGGAAGAGGCTATAAAAGCGCAGGATACCGCACGTGCAGTCTTCTCAGGCTCGGGTAACAACGAAAATATGCCGACTACAGAGCTTACAAACGAAGACCTTGCCGACGGTAAAATCGGTGTACTTGATATGATGGTAAAGGCAGGTCTTATAGCTTCAAAAGGTGAGGGCAGACGTCTTGTTGTGCAGGGCGGTGTCAGCATTAACGACCAAAAGATTACTGACCCCGCTTACAGTCTTTCAGCATCTGATTTCGAAAACGAAATTATTCTTAGAAAAGGTAAAAAGGTTTATAATAAATTTATCCTTAAATAATTTTTGGGCAGGTGTTCTATGCATCTGCCCAAAAATAGTTTGCAACTTTTAAGGGTTTTGCGGTAAAATATTAATAGGTGATAATTTTGGTTGTTTTTTTAGTAATTTTAGGTGTTTTATTAGTTTTTTTCTTTGTTATTTATTATTTCTTTTCAATTGCCTTTGTAAAACATAATATTGGGGACACTGACAACCTTAACGACCCGATTAACAAGCCTCTTTTAAAGTATAAAGACAGTATAAGTCGCGGTCTGGAATATGTTAAAAATGCTCCGCATAAATGGGTTTACACACAAAGCTTTGACGGGCTAAGACTTGCTGCGAGATATTTCGATAATAAGTCTAATAAAACGGTTATTCTTTTTCACGGTTACCGTTCTTCTGCGGCAAGGGATTTTTCGTGTGCTGTTGAAATGTATAAAAGCTTCGGTTTCAATGTTTTGCTTTGCGACCAGAGGAGTCACGGCAGAAGCGAGGGTAGACTTATTACATTTGGCGTTAAGGAAAAACGTGATGCGGTTACTTGGTGTGAATTTGTGACTGAAAAATATTCACCCGAAAAAATAGTTCTCGGCGGTATGTCAATGGGCGCTACAACAGTTGTTCTGGCACTTGGTGAAAGGTTACCGCAAAATGTTAAGGCGGTAGTTGCTGATTGCGGTTTTTCTTCACCCGAGGAGATTATTCTAAAGGTTGCTAAGCAAAGCTTTAAAATCAACGCAAAATTCTTTTTGCCTTTTTTAAATCTATACTGTATAATTTTTGGTAAGTTTTCAATTTATAATAACGATACGCGTGTAGCCGTTAAAAACAGTAATATACCTATAATGCTGATACACGGCAAAGATGACGGATTTGTTCCTTGTGAAATGTCCGAAGAAACCTATAAAAACGTTGGTGCAAAATCCGAGCTTTTAATCGTCGAAAATGCAGACCACGGGCTAAGTTATTTGATAAATAAAAGTCTTGTAGAAGAAAAAATTAAAAATTTTTTAAAAGAATGCGATTTGTATTGACTTTTTTTCTATTTACTAATACAATATATTGTAGAAAGGAAGTGTTGTTTTGCTAAAGTTTACTAGATTATCCGCTTTGCTTTTAGCTTTTGTTATTGTATTTTCGGTTTGCGGTTGCAGTCCTGTTGATAAAAATTACGGTGTTTCTTCTGTTAATAGCTCAACTGACAGTAATACCGAAATTGAAGATATTGGTGATACAAAAATTATGGCTTCTGACAGGGTTATGTCTCGTTATTTTGATATAAGCCTTTTTGACGAAGAGAACTATTCTGAGGTTTATTTGGGCAAAAAATTTAAAATCGAGCCTGTTATTGATGAAATAAATTTCGTTGTTCCTGCAAAACTTCACGAGGTTGAGGCTTTAGGGTGGAATTTATGTGACGGCAACAGTTATGACGCAAATTCCTTAGTTTTTTCTTACGAAACGGTTGACTTATATTTTGAGAATGAAAACGGTGTTAAAATTTTCGCTCAGGTTTATAATTCATCGCGTTCTTCTAAAAAGCTGGATGAATGCTACATTGTAAAATTCAAAATTGATAATGCCTTTTACTCCAGTCCTGAAAATTATATAAAATTTGATGTTAACGGCGTTAACAATACAATGGCAATTACTGATATTATTGAAATTTTAGGTGTTCCTTCACGTTTTTATAAGGTTTCGGATACCTTGTATTACTTGGACTATTTCATAACAAAAAAAGATAGAAGAAACGGCATCACGGTTTATATTAATCCTGCAGACGATTTGATTACTGCAATAGAATTTTCTTTTTATAAGTAATTAATTAAGCCGACGAATAGTCGGCTTTAAATTTTAATTTTGGAGTGCTTTTATGAACGGCAAGCATTTATTTACAGCAGACATTCTGCTGCCTAAGAAAAATTTCAAAGAATGGTCAGTTATTGCCTGTGACCAGTATACCTCAGAGCCTGAATATTGGGAGAAAACAAAAAAAGAAGTGGGCGATAAATATTCTGCACTAAATATTGTTTTACCTGAGGCTTATTTATCGAGCGATAATTCTGCTGAAATTTCAAATATCAATAAAACAATGCAGAAATACATAAGCGACGGTGTGTTCGATGTTTATGAAAATTCAATAATTTATACTCGCAGAACTCTTAAAAACGGAAAGGTGCGTCACGGGCTTGTAGGACTTATTGACCTTGAAGATTATTCATACGAAAAGGGTGCAAAAACTGCAATCAGAGCTACCGAAGAAACAGTAATTGACCGAATACCGCCGAGAGTCAAAATAAGAAAGGACGCTCCGCTTGAAATTCCGCATATAATGCTTCTTATTAATGACCCGCAGAGAACTGTTATTGAACCTATAACCGAAAAAGCAGAAAGTCTTTCTAAGATTTACGATTTCACTCTTTTGCAGAATGCAGGCTCTATCAAGGGATATAAACTATCTGAAAATGATGTTGATGCTGTTCAGAATGCATTAGATATACTTAAAACTAATAGTGATGACGGTCTTTTATTCGCTGTTGGCGACGGAAACCATTCGCTTGCTACTGCAAAGGAATGCTATAAAATGGGTTACGGCAACCGTTACGCTTTGGTTGAGGTTGTTAATATTCACGATTTATCTTTAGAATTTGAGCCGATTTACCGTGTGCTTTTCGGTGTTGATGCTGATAAATTAATTAATGATTTTGTGCAGTATTGCGGCGCTTCTAGTGAAGCTTGCGCACAGAAATTCACCTGTATTTATAACGGTACCGAAAAAGAAATTTCAGTAAAGCCTACAGGTACGCTTTGCGTTGCGACTCTTCAACCTTTTCTTGACGGTTATTTAAAGAACAGAAATGATATTAAGATTGATTATATTCACGGTATTGACTCAGTAAGAGAACTTTGCAAAAAGGAAAACACTCTAGGGTTTATATTTAACGGAATGGAAAAATCCGAACTGTTTACCGCTGTTTCTAACGACGGTTCATTGCCCAGAAAAACATTTTCAATGGGCTGTGCCGATGATAAACGCTTTTATTTAGAAGCCAGAAAAATTAAATAACAACAATTTAACGGAGGTTTAAAAGCCTCCGTTTAATATTATCTAAAATCATGTGTGCAAAATATGTATTGCAAACATCTGTAAGACCGTATTTGTCGGGTACAGTACAGCCTGTAAAATCTTGTCATCGTATTTTGTCGAAATTGAGTTGACATAGTACTTTAAAATTGATATAATATTTTAGAATTTTAAAGAATTTTGTGAGGATAAATAAATTGTTGAATTTCAAAAAAACCGTTTCAGTTTTCATTGTATTCGCCATATTATTTATAAGCTTTTTTAATACTGCCAATATTGATATTTTGGCTGCCGAAACAAAAATCGTACATATTTTTGGAACTGATGTAAATCTCAGAAACAAGGCGGATGCTTCCGGCAGTCGCATTTGTTATATAAACCATGATATTGCTGAATTTTTGGGCTATGAAGGCAGTTGGGTAAAGGTCAAATACGATAATGACGGCACAGAGGTGACAGGATATATCAAAAACGACTCTACATATGTCAGAGTTTTATCTTATAACCCTGATTACAGAGATGCTCAGTTTGAAGCACAGATTTCTTCTTTTCCCGAGAGTTATAAACCTTCTTTAAGACTTTTACATGCACTTTATCCTAATTGGAAATTTACGCCGTATAACATTGATCTCACGTTATCCGAAGCGGTTGATATGGAAACCTTTAACAACAATATTAAAATCAATTATAAAAAAGTTCATGAAACTCAACCCATTTCCTTTAGGTCAATGGGTGTTGGTGATTACACTTGGAATACTAATAATTGGGTTTTCTATGAACGATGGACAGGTGCTTCGAGAGAAATAGTCGCCTATTATATGGAGCCACGTAATTTTTTAACTGCTTATGAAATTTATATGTTTTTAGAACAAAAATACGATGCTTCAAAACAAACGATTGACGGTTTGAAAAAGATTATAAGCGGAACATTTCTTGAAAAGCCTTATAAGGATAAGCAATATCCAAACGGTAACGGTTCTTATATTGATGCAATTATTGATGCTGCCGAAAAATCAAAAGTTAGTCCTTATATAATTGCTGCTAAAATAATTCAAGAGCAGGGTGTAAACGGCACTTCATCTCTAATTTCAGGAACATATGCAGGTTACGAAAATCTCTACAATTTTTTCAATATAAACGCAACCGGCAGTTCAAGTGTTATTAACGGCTTGTCTTATGCAAAAAATCAAACCAATCCTACTTGGGATACCCG
>CAYQFD010000100.1:0-5482 GCA_964416795.1 uncultured Ruminococcus sp.
GCCTTAGACCAGCTCAGCCATCTCTCCACGCACCTCATCATTATACTTGATTAGCTTTAAAAAATCAAGTATAATTTTTATATATGATAATATTTTTTAAATTTTAATTGATAATACGCAAGTTTTATTATATAATTACTTGAATAAGATTATTGCGGAGGAAATTTATGATAAACGATGTAATAATTATAGGCGGCGGTGCAGCAGGGCTTTTATCCGCAGTTTATCTTAAAAAGAATCACCCTGAAAAAACCGTTCGCATTTTAGAAGCGCTACCGCGCGTTGGTAAAAAGCTGGCGCTTACGGGAAACGGCAGATGCAATATTACTAATAAAAATATTAATATTTCACGTTATCACGGTCAGAATGTAAGCTTTTGTGAATATGCACTTTCAAAATACAGTAGGGAAGTAACAGAAAAATTTTTCGAAAGTATCGGGCTTCCCTTTGTTTACGAGGGTGATAAGGGTTTCCCCTATTCTCTGCAAGGCTCCTCTGTTGTCGACTGCTTACGCTTTGCCGCTGATAACCTCGGAGTTATAACGCATACCGAAACCAAGGTCACAAATATACAAATTTCAAATGGGAACTATAAAGTGATTGCAGAAAATATGAGCTTTTTGGCTCATAATATTATAATCGCTACAGGTCTTTTTTCGGGCGGTGACAAATTAGGCTCGGACGGCAGTATGCTTAATATTCTTAAAAAGGCGGGTTTCTCTGTTGTGAAAACCTCACCTGCCATTGTTCAGGTTAAAACCGAGAACGATATCGTAAAGCAGTTAAAAGGCATAAAGGTTAATGCTGATGTAACACTTAAAGCAAACGGCAAACCAATACGCAAAGAATACGGTGAAACACTGTTTTGCGATTACGGGCTTTCAGGACCTCCCGTTTTACAGATTTCACGCGAAATTTCACGCACCGATAAGTCCTGTCAAATCTCGCTTGACATTATGCCTCAGATAGATTTTGATACTCTTTTACAGATGCTCCATCTACGAAAGCACAACCTTGAATATCTTTATTTAGATGAGTTTTTTACAGGCTTTTTGCAAAAACGCTTAGGTCAGGTTATATTAAAGGCAGCAGGCTGTAAGCTGACAGATAGCGTTAAAGCACTTGATACAAATACCCTTAAAAAAATAGCTTACACTATTAAAAATTTCTGCTTTACAGTTACAGGAACTACAGGCTTTGCTAACTCACAGGTCACAGCGGGCGGACTTAATACTGACCAGTTTGACGATAAAACAATGATGAGCAAAACCAATAAAGGACTTTTTGCTGTGGGCGAAATACTGGATATTGACGGTGACTGCGGCGGATTTAATCTACAGTGGGCTTGGAGCAGTGCAATGTGTGCGTGTGACGCGATAGGCGGTAGGAAATGATACTTATAAATAATGTAATGCTACCGCTAAATGCTGATTTTAATAATCTTAAATCAGTCGTAGCGAAAGAGCTTAAAACCGATTCAGCAAACATTAAAGAGGTTAAGCTTTACCGCAAATCAGTAGATGCTAGACGAAAGGATAACATAAAATTTTGCTGCTCATTTACGGTTTCGCTTTTTAAAGACGAAAATTCAGTCTTGAAAAAATGTAAAAACGCGCAAGCAATAAAGGAAAACCATTACACTTGGCAGAAGGCGGATAAAACACCTCAAAACCGACCTATTGTAGTAGGCTTTGGTCCTTGCGGTATGTTCGCCGCACTAACGCTCGCCCGCGCAGGACTTCGTCCTTTAGTTTTAGAAAGAGGAAGCTGTGTTGAAGAAAGAACCCGAAAAGTCCAAGATTTTTTGAACGGAAAGCCTCTTAATACCGAGAGTAATGTTCAATTCGGTGAGGGCGGCGCAGGTACCTTTTCGGACGGTAAGCTTAACACAGGCATTAAAAATCCCAGATGTAAAACTGTTCTTAAAGTATTTAACGAATTCGGTGCACCCGATAAAATTCTTACCGATGCAAAGCCGCACATAGGAACAGATATTTTGGTTAGTGTTGTAAAAAATATCCGCCAAGAGATAATAACTTTAGGCGGACAGATTCTTTTTGATACAAAGCTCGAAAAAATCAATACCGACAACCGAAAAGTAACCTCTGTCATGGCAAACGGTAAAGCTTACAGTTGCGGTGAAATTATTATCGCAACAGGCCATTCTGCAAGGGATACTTTCCGTATGCTTTACGAAAACGGTGTAGAAATGGCGCAAAAGCCCTTTGCAATAGGAGTTAGGATAGAACATTTGCAAAGCGAAATTAATAAGGCGCTTTACGGTGAATTTTGGGACAGCGAGTATTTGGGCTCGGCTGACTATAAGCTATGGACACACTTAGAAAACGGAAGAGGGGTGTATACCTTTTGTATGTGCCCCGGCGGCGAGGTAATAAACGCTTCAAGCGAAGAAAACGGAATTGCCGTTAACGGAATGAGCCTGTCACAAAGAAATGGCAACAATGCTAACAGTGCTTTGCTTGTAAACATTGAGCCAGAGGATTTTGGCAGTGATGAAATATTTGCAGGCTGTGAGCTTCAAAGAAAAATTGAGCAGACGGCATATAATATATGCGGCGGTGCAGTACCGATAACAACTGTAGGAAGCTTTGTTTTTGGTAAAAAGGCGGTTTTAGGCAAAGTAAAACCGACTGTAAAACCGAAATACGCGTTTGCCGATTTTCACGAATTTTTTCCCGACTTTGTGACCAAAAGTCTTAAAGAGGGTATTAAAATTTTCGGCAAAAAAATAAGCGGTTTTGATGACAAAGACGCAATTCTTACCGCTCCCGAAACACGTTCTTCTTCACCCATAAGAATGTTGAGGAATGATGATTTACAAAGTAAGAATTTTGAAAACCTTTACCCCTGCGGCGAGGGTGCGGGGTATGCGGGCGGAATTGTTTCTGCCGCGGTTGACGGAATATTAGCCGCAGAAAAAATAATAGAAAAATACAAGGAGTAGCTATGAAAGAACTATTTAAACTTTTTTCAACCTTTTTTAAAATAGGCTTGTTCACCTTCGGCGGCGGATATGCTATGATATCCCAATTCAAAGAAAACGTTGTTGAAAAACACAAGTGGTTAACTGAAGACGAATTTATTCAGATTATCGCCATTGCAGAAGCGACACCCGGTCCTATTGCAATTAATACCGCAACCTTTGTTGGCTACAAAAGAAAGGGTGTTATAGGTAGTGCTTGTGCTACCTTTGGTGTAGTTCTCCCCTCTTTTATAATAATTTTCATTATCTCTTTGTTTGCTGAAGCATTTAAGCAGAACGAATATGTAAAATATGCTTTTTCGGGCATCAAAGCGGCAGTAGCTTTCCTTATTTTAAAAACAGGAATAAATATGTTTAAAAAATTAAAGAAAAACGCCTTTAACCTGATTGCATTTTTTATTGTTTTATCGGCAATGATTTTGTTTGAAGTGTTCTCGGTTTCATTCTCTGCAATTTACTTTATTTTAATAGGCGGAGCATTGGGTATATTTCTCGGTGCTGTTCTTAAAATCGGTAAAAAGGAGGAAGGAAAATGATTTTCTTTAAGCTTTTTATCGAATTCTTCAAAATCGGCTTGTTTACCATCGGCGGCGGCTATGCAATGATTCCGCTAGTGAAAGAAACCGTTTTAAACTATGCGTGGCTTACAGAAAGCGAATTTTACGATTTTATAGGTATATGTGAGTCGACACCGGGCCCTATCGCCGTTAATATGGCAACCTATATCGGTTCTATACAGGGTGGGTTTTTTGGCAGTATTTGTGCAACCTTAGGTGTTATTCTTCCCTCATTTATAATAATTCTGCTTATTGCCTCAATCCTTAAAAACTTTACCGACAATAAATACTTCAAGGGCTTTGTAGAGGGTGTAAAGCCTGTTGTAATAGCGCTTATCACCTCAACAGGCGTAACACTTCTTATTAAGTGCTTTGGCTATATTTCGCTTAAAGAATTTGAGTTTAACACTGTATCGGCAATCTGCTTTTTAGCGCTCACACTTATTTATTTCGGGTATAAATATCTGAGTCGGAAAAAGCTTTCAACCATAACGCTTATTGTAATTTCAGCAGTGCTTGGAATTGTAGTTTCATTAATTTTGTAAATAACAGTTAATAATCGACAAGGGATTGGTGAGCTCTAACCAATCCTTTTTGTTTTCCACAACCCTTTTATCTGTTTTATAAGGGCTCAAAACAACTAAAGCATCACCGCTTTTAATTTCCTTTAAAAAAATTCCACCCAGCTTCATAACCTCCTTTTCGCACTCGCAAGAGCGGTATTTCCTTGCCTTTATAACTACTTTTCCGCTTATATTTTCAATAGCAATTTCCTCACTTCCCCGACAAAGCAAAAGTAACAGGCTAATATAAAGCTTAGGATTTATAATACAGTCGCCGATATCACCTACTGAATACGAAAACCTTTTTCCCTGCTCACACTTCTTAATATGAGCAGACCTTAGCACCGATGCCGACAGCTCCTTTAAATCTGTAGGCATAATTTCATCGCAAAAAAGCGATTCTGATTTATAAATTCGCATCATCATTCTAAGATACCGCGGTTTAATTCCGTTTCTTAATATAAGATTTTGAACCGTATTTCTCAAAGCCGATAAAAGACGCTCAAATTTATTCGGCAAAAATATCAAATTGTTCACTCTCTTTGTCTGATTATTATATGAAAATATCAAATTTTTGCAAAACCCGTTAAAATTTAAACAAATTACTTGAAAAAATATACAAAATGGGTTAAAATAGTAGCGTAAAAAATTTAGGAGGTATATTCCAATGGTTAAAGTTGCTATTAATGGTTTCGGTCGTATCGGTCGTCTCGCTTTCCGCCAAATGTTTGGTGCAGAAGGTTACGAAGTTGTTGCTATCAACGACCTCACAAGCCCCAAAATGCTCGCTCATCTTCTCAAATATGACTCTGCTCAGGGCAGATATGCTCTTGCAGATACAGTAGTTGCAGGTGAAGACAGCATCACTGTTGACGGTAAAACAATCAAAATTTATGCTGAAAAAGACGCTAAGGATCTTCCTTGGGGCGAAATCGGCGTAGATGTTGTTCTCGAATGCACAGGCTTCTACTGCTCAAAAGAAAAGTCACAGGCTCACATCGATGCAGGTGCTAAGAAGGTTGTTATTTCTGCTCCCGCAGGCTCTGACCTTAAGACTATTGTTTACAGCGTTAACGAAAATACACTTACCGCTGACGATACAATTATTTCTGCTGCTTCTTGCACAACAAACTGCCTTGCTCCTATGGCTGATACTCTCAATAAGTATGCTCCCATTCAGAGCGGTATTATGACAACCGTTCACGCTTGGACAGGCGACCAGATGGTACTTGACGGTCCTCACAGAAAGGGTGACCTTCGTCGTGCACGTGCTGCTTCTTGCAATATCGTTCCTAACTCTACAGGTGCTGCAAAGGCTATCGGTCTTGTAATTCCTGAACTCAACGGCAAGCTCATCG
>CAYQFD010000101.1:0-5467 GCA_964416795.1 uncultured Ruminococcus sp.
GTTGGAATTCAAAGCCCGCAAAGGTATTTATGGGTGACACAGGCTCAATGTTCCTTGGCGGTATGGTTGTGGCGCTATCCTTTGGTATAGGCAGACCGATATTACTTATATTTGCAGGCTGTATGTATTTAATAGAAGCGCTTTCTGATATTATTCAGGTGGTTTATTATAAGAAAACAAAGAAACGTGTCTTTAAAATGGCACCGCTTCATCACCACTTTGAAATGTGCGGTTGGTCTGAACAAAAGATAGTTTTAGTATTCTCACTCATAACCTTTGTAGGTTGCTTAATAGCACTTTTACCTATTTTATTGAATTTCTAAATTTCGGAGGAAGATATGGCAACTAAAGCAGTTAAAAAGCGGAAAACCGAAAATAAATACGGTAAAATGGACATAACATTCTTTGCACTGGTTATGATTCTTTTAACCGTAGGTCTTGTTATGCTTTTTTCTGCAAGCTATGCATATTCTCTTGAATATTACAATAACAGCTATAAGTTTATTGTGCGACAGGCAGCCTTTGGTGCATTCGGTGTGGTAGTAATGCTTATAGTGTCCCGAATAGATTATCATTTCTGGAAAAAATTCGCTTGGGCGTTTTACGCTATTACCGTTTTAATGCTTATAATCTTACTGATTTTTCCGCCAATGGTTTCTGGTATGGATGTTAAACGTTGGATAGTTATAGGACCGATTAATTTCCAACCCTCTGAGGTGGCAAAATTTGCAATAATTCTGTTGTTTTCAGCACTTATTTCTTCTAACTATAAGCAAATGAAGGATTTTAAATTTATTCTGTTTTTAGGATTAATTCTCGCCTTCACCTGCGGTCTTATAGTATTAGAGCCGCATTTGTCGGCGACAGTTCTTGTGCTTGCCATCGGTGTTGTTTTACTGGTTGTAGGCGGACTTTCTATGAAGTATATTATCGGCGGCGCAGGTTTTGTAGCAGTGGTTGGTATAATATTTGTGCTTTCGGGCGCAATCAGCTATGTTGCTGACAGACTTAACTATTGGATAGACCCATGGTCCGACGCGCAGGGTAAAGGCTTTCAGACAATTCAGTCACTTTTGGCGATAGGTTCGGGCGGAATTTTAGGCAGAGGAATAGGTCAGTCAAGACAAAAATATCTCTACTTGCCTGAGCCACACAATGATTTTATCTTTTCTATTGTCTGTGAAGAATTAGGATTAGTCGGTGCGGCAGTTATAATATTACTTTTCTGTTTACTTGTATGGCGCGGCTTTACGATTGCGATGCACTCGAAGGATAAGTTTGGTTCCTTAATGGCTTTAGGACTTACCTTTCAGGTAGGGCTTCAGGCAATGCTTAATATATGGGTGGTAACAAACACAATTCCAAATACGGGTATCAGCTTACCGTTTTTCAGCTACGGCGGCACTTCACTTGTGATTTTGCTCGCCGAAATGGGAATAGTACTGTCGGTATCCCGAGGTGCAAATTTAGAAAAGACTTGAGGTTTTGTTTATGCATATTTTATTTGCAGGCGGCGGCACAGCAGGGCATATTAATCCGGCACTTGCTGTGGCAGGCTATATAAAAGAACGTCATCCCGATGCTAAAATCAGTTATATCGGAACTGCCGATAAATTAGAGGCAAAATTAGTACCTGAAAAGGGCTACGATTTTTATACAATAGATGTTGCGGGTTTTCAAAGAAAAATCACACCGCAAAATATCGTCAAAAACATATCTGCCGTAAAAAAAGCAGTTGTATCCTCTATGGATTCTAAAAAGCTTTTAAAGCAGCTTAATCCCGATATAGTTGTGGGTACAGGCGGTTATGTAAGCGGTCCTGTTCTCAAACAGGCTCAGAAAATGGGCTTTAAAACCGCAATTCACGAGCAAAATGCATTCCCTGGTATTACAACTAAAATGTTAGCCGCGGGGGCAGATGCTGTTATGCTTGCAATGCCCGAAGCTCAGAAGCATTTAAAATTAAATAAAAAACCTATTATTACAGGAAACCCCATAAGAACAGAGCTTTTAAAAATTAACAGGGAAGATGCAAGGGTGAAGCTTGGGCTCGATAACCGTCCGCTTATTTTGTCTTTCGGCGGCTCTTTGGGTGCACGCAGAATTAATGAGGCTGTAGCAGAGCTTATAAAATGGCATAATGACTCTAATAAGTTTTATCATATTCACGGTACAGGTAAATCTGGCTTTGAGTCAATGAACGATGCTTTAAAGGGTATTACACTGTCTGATACTGTAAATGTGCGTGAATATATAAATGATATGGACGTTTGTATGGCAGCGGCAGATTTAGTTATTTGCCGTGCGGGTGCAATCACCTTAGGTGAACTTGGTGTCTGCGGTAAGCCGTCGGTGCTTATTCCGTCACCCTATGTTGCAGAAAATCATCAGTTCCATAACGCAATGACACTTAAAAAAGCAGGTGCTGCCGAAATTATTGAAGAAAAAGATTTAAGCGGCGAAAAGCTTATTGAAACGGTTAGTATGTTAATTGAAAATAAGCCAAAGCTCGAAAAAATGAGCCAAGCAGCAATTAAAACTTCAATAGCAGATGCCAATGAAAGAATTTACAATGTTCTAATGAAATTGTATACCAACGTGTGACCGAATTTTCACTTTCGCATAGTATAACTGTGTAAACAGATACTGTGAGAGGGTGTAATTTATGCCAAATATCGTAATTGAGGGTGGCAGGGTTTTAAACGGTGAAATTACCGTTCAGGGCGCTAAAAACAGTGTTTTGCCCGTTCTCGCCGCAACGGTTTTGTGTAAGGGCGACTGTGTGGTACATAACTGTCCTAATTTATCAGATGTTGATGTATCGGTAAAAATTTTAGAGGAACTCGGTTGTAATTGTCTTAAAGAAGACAACACCGTAATTGTAGATGCACGCGAGGTGTCCTCTTACAAAATCCACGAAAACCTGATGCGTGAAATGCGCTCTTCTGTAGTTTTTTTAGGCGCTATAATCGGTAGAATGGGTAAGGCCGTAATAAGTAGTCCCGGCGGTTGCGAGTTAGGACCAAGACCTATTGATATGCACCTGTCGGCACTTGAGAAATTAGGCGTCAAAATAACTGAGGAGCACGGATTTCTTCACTGTGATGCCGCAAACGGTCTTAAAGGTGCCGAGATAACACTAGGTTTTCCAAGTGTGGGAGCTACTGAAAATATTATTCTTGCGGCAACCTGCGCTAAGGGTGTTACAGTAATTCATAATGCCGCTAGAGAGCCTGAAATCAGCGACCTTGCAGATTTTCTTAATTCTGCGGGTGCAAGAATATACGGCAGTGGCTCAGATACTATTTATATACACGGCGTAAAAGCTCTGCAGGGTACGGAGCATTCAATTATTCCTGATAGGATAGCCGCCTCAACCTATATGGCGTGCGCGGCGGTGACAGGCGGTGAAATCTGCCTTAACGGTGTAATGCCATCTCACATGGTAGCAACCCTGTCGGTTTTCAGGGAAAGCGGCTGTAGGATTGATGTAAGCGGAAAATCACTTAGAATGACAGTACCTCAAAAGCTTTCTCGTGTACCAACCGTGAGAAGTCTTGCATACCCAGGTTTTCCTACAGATTCGGGACCTATTGTAATTGCAATGCTTAGTCTATCAAGGGGAACAAGTGTATTTGTTGAAAATATTTTTGAAAACCGTTTCAGATATATTGATGAGCTTAAGCGCTTAGGCGCTAAAATTAAAACAGAGGGTAAGATTGCTGTTATCGAGGGTGTAAATGAGCTTTCGGGAGCAAATTGTAAGTGTACCGATCTTCGAGGCGGCGCGGCACTTGTAATTGCCGGTCTTGCCGCAAACGGTAAAACAGTGATAAGTGAAATCAAGCATATTAACCGCGGTTACGATAATATTGTTGATAATCTTAAAATGCTCGGGGCATATATAGATATAAAGGAATGATTTTTTGGCAAATAAAGTTTCAAACGACGAATTTTTGCGTAAACGTGCTATTCGTCAGAAAAAAATTAGAAAACGACGACTAAAAATATTTTTTGTTATTATGCTGATTCTTAGTATTCTGACATCGGTAATTTTGTGTCTGACTGTATTTTTTCCTATAGAGAAAATTAACTTTAAGGGAAGTAAAATCTATACATCCGAGCAACTGCTAAAGGCTTCCGGTATAGAAAAAGGTGATAATCTCTTCACTGTATCGAAAAGTGAAATTGAGTCCAGACTGCGTAAAAAATTACCCTATGTTGAAGAAATTAAACTTGAACGCAAATTGCCTGAAACCCTCAATGTTAAGGTGACCGATGCTGAGGAATTTGCCTGTTATTTTATTGACAATAAACACTACATTGTAAGCCAAAGCGGTTGGGTGCTGAAAACCGTTCCCGAAAAACCGACAAACATTTATACCGTTTACGGTGCAAAGGCAAAGTGTAAGGTTGGAAGCCAAATCGAGTTTTTGGATTCGGCACTCAAAGACTTAACTGATGAGCTGTCTGCTGTTCTTCTGGATACCGAAATTAAGATAAACAGCATTGATGTTTCAAATATTCTTTCAATAAACTTACAGGTTGAAGACAGATTTGAAGTAAAACTTGGAACCTCAAATTTCCTGAACGAAAAAATAAAACATTTATCAGGAATGATTGAGAAAATAAGCGAAAACGAGGGTGGAAAAATCGACCTTAGTATGTGGGCAAATGATAATTCACAGGGAACTTTTACACCCATAATAAGACAATAAATAAAAAAATTACAAATTTGTAACAAAACTATTGAAATTTCAAATAATATGTGTTAATATCATTATATATGAGTTAAAAAAGCGAAATTTTACATAAATACGGAGGAATTTAAAATGCCATTTGAAGTTGCAGATCAGGCGAATGTAGTACAGATTAAGGTTGTAGGTGTCGGCGGAGGCGGCGGAAACGCTATTAACCGCATGGTAGATGCCGGTGTTAAGGGTGTAGAATTTGTTGCAGTTAATACCGATAAGGCTGCTTTAATTAAATCAAAAGCTACTCAAAAAATTCAAATCGGTGATAAAACCACATCAGGTATGGGTGCGGGCGGCAACCCTGATAACGGCCGCGCTGCTGCTGAAGAATCACGTGATGAAATCGCTGCCGCTATCCGCGATGCAGATATGATTTTTATTACTGCCGGTATGGGCGGCGGTACAGGTACAGGTGCAGCTCCCGTTGTTTCTGCTATTGCTAAGGAACTCGGTATCCTCACTGTAGGTATCGTTACAAAGCCTTTTGCTTTTGAAGGCAAAAAGCGTATGACTCAGGCTGAAGCAGGTATTGCTGCTTTGCGTGAGCATGTTGACAGTCTTGTTGTTATTCCTAACGAGCGTCTTAAGTTCGTTTCTGAAGAAAAAATCACATTCAAGAACGCATTCAACATTGCTGACGATGTTCTTCGTCAGGGTGTTCAGAGCATTTCTGAGCTTATCAATGTTACTGCTCTTGTTAACCTTGACTTTGC
>CAYQFD010000102.1:0-5452 GCA_964416795.1 uncultured Ruminococcus sp.
CGTCAGAGGGAGGCAAAGTTTGTTCAAATTTCCTTTAGTGAGACAGCCCCTTTTTTCTTTTAAAACTTCAAATCTTTCATTGCGGGGTTTTCTAATACCTTTCCGTCTTTAGTGAATCTTGAGCCGTGACAGGAACAATCCCACGTGTGCTCATATTTATTCCATTTAAGAGCACAGCCCAGATGTGTGCATCGCGGTGTTTTGAGGTTTAAAATATTAGTAACAGCCTCAAAGCCGTTTATCGCCAGCTGCGTCTTCAAAATACTTCGTGACGGAGAAAACACCTCTTCATATGGGTTACTTTTTCCTAAAATCATATCACACAGAAGCTCTGCCGCAACTGCACTTCCTGTCATACCCCATTTATTAAAGCCTGTTGCTGTATAAAGTTCACTGCAAAGTGCGGAATATTTTCCTATATAGGCTATTTTATCAAGACTCATACAGTCCTGAGCCGCCCAATGATATATTTCCTCTGCTCCCTTGTAATTCTTCTTTGAAAATTCTCTTAGCTCCTTATAACCGCCGCCCTGCTTTCCTGTTCTGTGGTCACCGCCGCCAAGAAGCAGCAAATCGCCGTAATTTCTGAACGAAAGCCCGTTTTGCGCCTCATCAACATACATTCCGCCCACATCTGCCGCATTTTTAAGTGCTAAAACATACGAGCGATGCTGATAAAGCTTTAAAAAATAGCTACCATGTCGGTTAAGGAACGGAAAATGTGTTGCAACCACAATTTTTTCGGCTTTAATACGGTATTTATCTGTATATGCAACGCCGTCTTTCACACTCTTTATAAATGTGTTTTCATATATTTTGAGATTTTTTGAAATTTCGCTTATGAATTTAAGTGGATTAAACTGTGCCTGTGCGGGAAGCTTCACCGCTCCCACAGTTTTAAGAGGCAACGGTAATTCTCTGCAGAATTCCGCCTTAAAACCTAAGGTTATTAATGCTTCTGCCTCTCTTTCCATTTTTTTGCGGTCGAAAAGAGAATAAACAAAGTTGTCTTTTATTTCAAAATCGCAGTCTATATCCTTACACACTTCTTTGAAAAATTCTACTGCTTTAAGATTCGCTTCAAGATACATTCTTGCCTTTTCTTTTCCAAAGACTTCTAAAAACTCAGAAAACACCGCCCCGTGCTGAGCGGTGATTTTAGCAGTTGTATTAGCCGTTGTTCCTTTTGCTATTCTGTCACCCTCTACTAAACAGTAATCAACACCCTTTTTATCTAACAAATACGCTGTCAAAATACCTGCCATACCGCCGCCGATTATGAGAACATCGGTTTTGATATCACTTTGGAGAGTTGGAAATTCCTGAATTTGAGCTGTTTCTTTCCATAAAGAATTCATATAATACCCCACAAACTTTTTTCCTTAGTTTGTGTTTAATTGCCGTTTCTATACATAGCCCCCGCCTAAAGCATCATACTCTCTTGCTATTGTGTACCACGTTACAGGTCCTACCGCACCCGAAACCGTTATTCCGTAAAGCTGTTGAATAGCTCGCACCGCATTTTCGGTTTGCTCACCGTAAAATCCCGTTACCGAGACATCGGGTATTTCGGGTATAACCTTTGATATGGCGCTTATATATGTTTGCAGATCTCTTACACTTTCATTCCTCATACCCTCTGTTAAAAAGTATCCCGGATAAAGCTTGGCGCTGTTTCCCTCATAACCTACGGGTAAAGATGCAACCGTTTCGGTATAAATTCTACTTATCTCATTCCAAGTGGCATTATCCACAACACCTGTTTCACTAAGCCCGTAAAAACGCTGAAAGCGCCTTACTGCATCAACCGTTGCAGAATCGAAATATCCGCTCAGCGGCACAGGCTCAAGACTGCCGTTAAAATAAGCAATAACGCTCAAATAATACTGTAATGTTCTTACCGCTATTCCGCTTTGCCCCTCGCTGATTTCGGTATCAAAGGGGATTGAAGCTTCCTCTAATGAAATGCCCTCGCTCACAAGCTCGGCAAGTCCTTTTACACCTGCATAATACCTTTTTATGCTATACCACGTGGACTTGTCAACCTCACCTGTTTGTGACAGTGAGAAAATCTCCTGAAATTTTCTCACTGCGGCTTCTGTGTCTGCTCCAAAAATCCCGTCCTCGTTCTCAATTTTAGGTATGGCGGGATAATTCTGTGAAATTCGGTTTAACTGCGTTTGTATAATCTTTACGTTATTTCCTGCTGAGCCTAACCTCAGCGGTACACCCGGATAGCTTTCCTCTGAGAAGCCTACAGGCGCATTTTCTACTATCCCAATATCGTTGCCGTAATATCTCTGTAATATGCTAAACGGTGTTAAGCCCTCATTCGCAAGAGATACCGTTCCCCACTGCGACAAACCATCACAGGTGGATGTTGTTCCGTTGCAAAACTGTGTAAAGAGTGGCTGAACATTACCTCTCCTTACGACATAATCATTAAAAATCTCGTCCACTATCAGACTTATGTTTTCATAAATTTCTCTGTCCTTGACAAATGCTTGGTCATAAGCAGTTGAATTTGTAATATCAAAGTTATACCCACGTGAAGGATACCACTCGGTATAAATTCTATTGAGTGCAAAAGAAATTATGGCATAAATATTTGCTCTTAAAGCGTTTTCTGGCCAGGTTGGATATATCTCACTTGAAGCTACGTTTTTTATATAATCAGTAAACGGAACCGTCACATTTTCTGCTGAGGTACCGGGTGCCCCTAAATGTACCGTTATCGTTTCAGGTATAAACGGCAAAACCGCTTGCGGCATAAAAAATTCCCCCTTATATAATTTTATAAATCGTAGTCAATGCCCTCATTAAAAATCTGTGCATCCTTATCTGCCCCTGCGGTTTCAATAAGCATCATATCCGAGCCCTGTAGTGATGTCACACCGCTGAAAACAGGTATGTTTAAATGAATGTTATCGATATATCCGTCGGCTTCAACAAGCATATTATAGCTGGCATAAGGAAGCGCATTCCTGTCCGCTTGCTGCGACTGTGATTTCGATGGTGTATCAAGCGTAAAGATTCCCGTTCTTCCGCTCTCATCAGTTGTATCGGTTGCTATAATCTGCTTATCCTCAATATTCCCACTAAAAACCGTAACTCTTGCATTAGTCACAGGATATAAACGCCTTAGCGTTGTAACAATAGCTACAAGTCCGCCCTTGCTGTCGGGCACAGGTGTTTGTGCTTCTGCATCTGGAGTCGTCATAGACGCTGTTGGCATTGGTACTGTCTGTACAGATACCGTTTTTCCTGTTCTGTACAGGTTAATCATTTCATTTTTATATTTTTCTATCAAATCTCTGTCCATTTCTACCACCTCTCTACCACTATATGCTTTTTTATTAAAAATTGTTTAAGAAAGTCTTTTGTTCATAATTTGTTCAAAAAAGGATTGTAATAGATGTCGAAATATGATATAATAATTTTAAACAAATTTAGATGGGTTGGAATAAAATTATGAGAGCAGACGGCAAACGCGTTAGAAATGCAGATCCTATGTATACTGTTGCGGCGCATATTATGGATAAGCGTGTTGATTCAATGAATATGACTACTATTGACATTCCTCACGAACCTATTCAGACCTACATAAACAAAAAGCGTAAAGAGGGCGTTAATATTAGCCATATGGCGCTTGTTATTGCGGCTTATGTTCGTACTATGTCTGAGTTTCCCGAGCTTAACCGCTTTGTTGTTAACCGCAAGATTTACGAACGGAATGAAATTGCAGTGGGAATGGTAGTGCTTCGGTCACTCGAAAGCCATCAGGGAACAATGTCTAAAATGTATTTTGATTACAGCGATACTGTTTATGATGTTAATGAAAAGATTAATTCCTACGTAAACTTAAACCGCGAAGCGCCCGAAAATAACGGAACGGAAAAGATTATTAAATTCTTGCTAAGCGTTCCCGGACTTGTAACAGTAGGAGTAAAATTATTTAAATTTCTTGACCGTTACGGTCTTTTGCCAAAATTCATTATTGATATGTCACCCTTTCATATGAGTCTTGGTATTACAAACTTAGCTTCAATCAGAACAAATCATATTTATCATCACTGCTATGAATTCGGTACCACCAGTGTTTTCTTAGCTATGGGTAACAGCCGTGAGGTTCCAAAACGCAAGGGCGGCGAAATCGTTTTTGAAAAATCAATCCCTATCGGCGTTACTATGGATGAACGTATTTGTTCGGGCAGTTATTTTGCAACTGCTTTCCGAACACTCAAAAGATATCTGAAAAATCCCGAATTACTTGAAGAAAAATCGCAAATATTACATAAATAGGTCTTGATTTTAGAGTGAATTTGTTATACAATAATCTATGATAAAATTTTTATGGAGGAATCATAAATGTTAGTTTCAGCAAAAGAAATGCTTAACAAAGCAAAACAGGGCAAATATGCCGTGGGTCAATTCAACATCAACAACCTTGAATGGACAAAGGCCATTCTTCAAACTGCAGAGGAATTAAAATCTCCCGTTATTCTCGGTGTTTCTGAGGGCGCCGGCAAATATATGTGCGGTTATACCACAGTTGTTGGTATGGTTAACGGTATGATTAATGAGCTTGGAATTACTGTTCCTGTTGCTCTCCACCTTGACCATGGCAGCTATGAAGCTACTAAGCAGTGTATTGCCGCAGGCTTCTCTTCTGTTATGTTTGACGGCTCACATTACCCTATCGAAGAAAACATCGAAAAAACTAAAGAATTAGTGGCTATCTGTGAAGAAAAGGGACTCTCTCTTGAAGCAGAGGTTGGCGCTATCGGTGGCGAGGAAGACGGTGTTATCGGCGGCGGTGAGGTTGCAGACCCCGAAGAATGCAAAATGATTGCTGATTTGGGTGTTACAATGTTAGCAGCCGGTATCGGTAATATTCACGGCAAATATCCTGCAAACTGGGCAGGTCTCAGCTTCGATACACTCGCTAAAATTCAGGAGCTCACAGGCACAATGCCTTTAGTTCTCCACGGCGGCACAGGTATCCCTGCTGATATGATTAAGAAGGCAATTTCACTCGGCGTTTCAAAAATCAATGTTAACACCGAATGTCAGTTAGCTTTCGCAGCAGCTACACGTAAATATATTGAGGCTGGTAAAGACCTTGAGGGCAAGGGCTTCGACCCCAGAAAACTCCTTGCAGACGGCACAGCAGCTGTCAAAGCTACTGTTAAGGAAAAAATGGAGCTTTTCGGTTCTATTGGCAAGGCATAATAACTGCTTAATAATGACAATGCGGTTTTCTAAACGAAAACCGCATTTTTCTTTTATTTTATTTCAACTTTCTATTATCTTTTCTTGACAAAACAAATAATTTGGTTTATAATGATTAGGCTTTGTTGAGATGGTAAGCATTTTCTCAACACAAATTCAAAACCGCGGGGTGTGGCGCAGTTGGTAGCGCGCGACATTTGGGATGTCGATGCCGCAGGTT